>CAIVYW010000416.1 GCA_903910205.1 uncultured Methylococcaceae bacterium
AACACGCACGAAACGCGTGAATACCGTATGCGTTGGTGGGATAAAAGTGTCGCACATGGCGAATGGAGTGCTGTGTTGCAGGTGGTGATTGGGCTTTAACAATGAAGCATTAACAACTTGTATAGCATGATTTAGTGGGAGCGACATTAGTCGCTGCCACTAAACTCTTTAAATCCAAGCTATTAAACGAGCATTTCTTAATTAAAACCGGACATCCTCTTGGTACTTGAATATTTTTTTAATACATTAACATGGACGCTAAAATTTAGATCTCAGCGTTCGCTAATTTTTTCTAGTGATTCGTAAGATTTAAAAACACGACATGTAGTGTTTTCAGGAGCATTTGTTAAAAATACTATAGCAGGGTGATGATTTGATGCCAGAAGCCACATGCTTTATATCTAAAAAAGTGATAGTTAAAAATAAATAACGCCAATCTTCCGAACTGCCTTTAAAAATGATGGCTACCAACTTAAGGCGGGACAGTTTCAGGTTAAGTCGTTCGTGCTGAGCTTGTCGAACCATGAGCGGCTTAACCGCTCACCCTTCGACAAGCTCAGGGCGAACGGTTAAGCCTTGCACCGTGCCCCGTCTTAAGTTGCTAGTCGATGTGATCAAGCACGCTTGTACAGCCAATGCTTCGCATCATGATGCTTATGTTAAATATTTAAACTTTCTGTTAATTTTTGTTAACTGAGACTACAATCTTTGCTTTTAATTTGTAGAGGTACGCCATCTAAGAAACTGCGCATGGTTCAGGCGTGGATTGCTATCCATGAAGATGAACTCATGGCAGATTGGTCGTTGGCGGTGAGCGGTCAACCTGTATTTCCGATTGATCCTTTGCGCTGAGGAGGCAGCATGATTCAAGTTAATTCTGTTGAGACTGCCCCCAACTTTAGCTTACTTCTGAGCTTTAATAACGGTGAGCGACGTTGCTTTGATATGCGACCTTATTTACATTATCCCGTTTTTCGTCGCTTGGAAAATCCGGGATTCTTCTCTTTGGCTCATGTCGATTACGGTACTGTAATTTGGCCTGGTGACATCGATATTGCGCCCGAAACACTGTATGAATATTCCGTTCCTTTGAATCTTAGCTAACAAAAACAAATAAAGGCATCAGCAGACTTATAGCTATAACGCTCTTAAAACCTGCAAAGGCGGTTTATTCAATACCTGTCTTACGCCCCAACAGCCCACTACACATATCAAGACCGCATTAGTCACCGGCACTAACAGCCACAAATAAAAACGGGGATGATAGCTAATATGCAGCACTTGCGTATATAACGCTAAGAGCATAAATTCGCTAATCACCACCGCCAATACGCCAGACATTAAACCTAGCACACTAAATTCAATGAACTGCGCGGTTCTTAATAAGCGACGACTGGCACCTAAAGTGCGCATCAGTGCACCTTCATAAATACGTTGATCTAGCGTTGCATAAACAGCGGCTAATAACACCATAAAGCCCGCCATTAAGGCGAAGTACAGCAAGAAGTTAATCGCCTGTGTTAATTGCGTTAACAAGGTTTTAAATTGCTGCAAAATCAAATCAACTTCCAAGATAGTCGTGCTGGGATACTTCTTTACCAAGGTATTTAATAGCTCTTTCTGGCTTTCTGCTAAGTAAAAGCTGGTAATAAAGGTACTAGGATACGCATCCAAGCTTCCGGGTGAAAAAACCATATAAAAATTAGGCTTCATGGTATCCCAACGCAAGCTACGAATATTAGCGACTGTGGCATGAAACTGCTGACTAGCCACGGTAAAGGTTAAGCTATCACCCACTTTTATGGTTAAACTCTCGGCTAACTTTTGTTCAACTGAGACTAGCCCCGGCGGTGAATTAAGCCACCACTCGCCTGCTTGCAATTTATTTTCATTAGGAAGATCGGCTGCCGAGGTTAGACTTAAATCTCTATGGATGGCATTGTCACCCTGACTATCTTTACTGGCTCTTTTTTGCACAGTCTGGTCATTGATAGCGGTCAAGCGACCTTTTACGACCGGATAAAACTCACTGCCCGTAATATGCAGCTGCTTGAGCTCTGCTTTAAAGTCTTGCACTTGATTTGGGAAAATATTCAAGGCGAAATGGTTAGGCGCATCTTTAGGTAATTGTTGCTGCCAGTCAGTGATGATATCGTTGCGTACATTAAAGCTAAGTAACATGGCCACCAAGGTAATGCTGAATGCCAAAATTTGGCTGATACTGGCGCGATGATTTCTTAATAACCCTTGAAGAGCTAGTCGCCATAATAAAGACATACCCTCTAGGCGTTTATGCATTAACGTTAATAAGCCCATCATCAACAAACCCAGAACCATTAAGGTGATGAAACCTACCCCTAAAATGCTGGCCGTCATTTTTAGATCATGAGTATATTTCCAAATTAATACACTGATAAGACTGAGAGCTAAGCCATAAACCAACCAAACAGCAGGCTGCCTAGGCTCTAATTCCCTACGTAATACGCGCAAGGCTGAGACTTGTTTAAGTCTTAACAATGGTGGCAAAGCAAAACCTAATAACACCACCATACCGATGATAAAACCAAAAAACAGCGAGCCTAAGCTAGGCATTGCTATAGGCTGAGGTAATAGTTCTCGTAAAATATAAAACAAGCCGACTTGAGCACCATAACCTAAGCCACTACCCAAGGCACTTGCGATTAAACCTAACACCATAAATTGACTACTGTATAGCCAGAGAATTTCTCGCTGTTTAAGACCTAGACAACGCAATAAAGCGGTCGCATTAAAGTGTCGTTCAGTGTAACGAGTGCTTGCCATAGCAATCGCAACACCGGCAATCAAAATAACCAAAATACTCGATAAGCCTAAATAACGCTCAGCACGGTTAAGTGCCGAGCTGAGTTCAGGACGATTATCCTGGCTATCCATAACACGCTGCGAAGGATTCAACTGCGGCTTAAGCCAATTCTTATAGGTCACTAAGGCACTATCAGCACCGATAAATTGAAAATAGTAATGCACCTGACTGCCTGGCTGTATAACGCCGGTTGCCGATAAATCCAAGTCATTGATCATGACTCGCGGCGAAAAGCTAAAAAAATCACCTTTCTTGTCGGGCTCATAAGTAATGACTTTAGTCACTAACAAGGGCTTTTCACCTACGGTTAGTATATCTCCGAGCTTTAGCTTAAGAGCTGATAATATGCGCTTATCTAGCCAAGCCGTGCCCGGCTCTGGGCCATGATAGGCTATCGTTTCAGTACCGGCATCGCCATCACGGGTTTTTAAAAATCCACGTAAAGGATAAGTGTCGCTAATCGCCTTAATACTCGCCAGTAACAATTCATCATGTTCAATCAAGACACTGGGAAATTCGGCAGTACGTGCCGTCGTTAAATTCAACTGCTTGGCTTGCTCTAACCATTGTGGCGCTATCACTTCAGGGCTGGCGATCACTAAATCAGCCCCTAATAATTCAGCGGCTTGATGGCTCATAGTCCGTTGTAAGCGATCTGAAAATAAGGCTATCGCGGTAGAACTGCTCACGGCAATGAGTAATGCCAAGATTAATAGGGTCAATTCACCTGAGCGACTATCACGCCAAAGTAAACGTAAGGCCAAAGTAAAACGACTCATACCAAGCGGCCTGCTTCTAGTTGAAGGATGCGTTGACAACGAGCGGCCAAGGCGTGGTCATGAGTGACTAAAATTAACGTCGTTTGATGCTCTTGATTGAGCTCAAACAACAACTCAATAATGGTCGCGCCGGTTTTACTGTCTAAGTTACCGGTAGGCTCATCAGCAAACAAAATAGCGGGGCGAGTCACAAAAGCTCTGGCCAAAGCCACCCGTTGCTGCTCGCCGCCCGACAATTGCTTGGGCGTATGCGATAAACGCTGCGCTAAGCCTACTCGATGCAGTAATGCTGTTGCCGCAGTTTTTGCTGTTTTATCGCCTCTTAATTCTAAAGGCAGCATAACGTTTTCTAAGGCGGTCAGTCCGGGCAATAACTGAAAGGACTGAAACACAAAGCCAATTAACTCATTACGCAAAGTGGCTCTACCATCTTCATCCATCAAGGTGATAGATTTGCCATTGAGATAAATAGCTCCAGAACTGGGCGTATCTAAGCCTGCCAGCAGACTTATTAAGGTAGACTTACCCGAACCAGACTCGCCAACGATAGCAATACTTTCACCAGATTTGATTATCAAATCTATCGATGACAAGATATGCAATAATCCTTCAGAACTTAGCACCGATTTACCTAGACTTTCTGTTACTATAACGTCGTTTGTTACTTGATTAATTTGAGCTTGCATCATGTTTAAATTGTTATTTTTTATGGTTATTTCATTACTATCACTAAAGGCCATGGCCGAACCGGTCATTGTGGTTTTAGGCGACAGCATCAGTGCAGCTTATGGGATACCTGTGGAACAAGGCTGGGTATCCTTACTACAAAAAAAAATACTCAGCCATCATAGTCGCTACACCCTTTACAATGCCAGCATTAGTGGTGAAACCAGTGCCGGTGGTTTAGCTAGAATAGATGTGTTATTAAACACCCAAAAACCTGACATTATTCTATTACAATTAGGCGCTAATGACGGCCTACGTGGATTATCACCGGTCGACTTAAAAAGTAATCTTGCAGAAATAACCCGCCGCGCTCACAATGTCCACGCCACGGTCTTATTACTCAGCATGAAAATTCCTCCCAATTACGGCAAACGCTATGTAGATCTGTTTTATAATGTTTATCCGCAATTAGCAAGGCAACTGAATATAACATTAGTGCCTTTTTTACTTGAAGATATTGCGCTTCATAAAGACTTAATGCAGGCTGATGGCTTACATCCTAATGCAAAAGCGCAAGCCCTACTTGCCGACAAAATAGAACCTTACTTACTTCCTTTACTTCAATAAACGAGCCTTTCTGATGACTGCATTAACATTAAAACAAGCTAATCTTATTATAAATACCGCAGTCCATGTGGCGAGAGAATTAAATATGGCCCCTTTAACAGTGGTCGTACTCGATACCGCAGGACATATTAAAGCCATGCAACGAGAAGATGGTGCTAGCCAAGTCAGGCAACAAATTGCCACAGCAAAAGCTTGGGGGGCCGTTAATATGGGCGTATCATCGCGCAGCCTTGCCGCTGTGGCGACACAACGTCCCGATTTTATGAATGCCTTAATTGATGTAGCCGATGGTAAAATCATGCCAGTACCGGGTGGCGTGCTAATTCGTGATGCTGACAATAAGCTATTAGGTGCCGTTGGCATCAGCGGAGACATCTCTGATCAAGATGAGCGCTGTGCTATTGCTGGCATAGAAGCTGTCGGTTTTTTCGCTGGCATTTAGATTAAAGCTACAATTAGATTAAAGACACTCTTATTGTGTTAATCAAACGTAGTTTAGCTACTTTTTTCTGCTGTACGCTATTTTTGCTACTAGCCTTTACAGCTTATGCAGATGATGCGGCAACAGAAGTCATCGATGCTGAAATTACCTTGCATAACGATCATTATGTCGTGTCTGCAGACATCGTTTATCAGCTCAGTAAAAGAGCAACAGCCGCCTTACAAAGCGGCGTGCCTCTATTCTGGTCAATTCAAATCAAACTGTTGCAACCCCGTCACCTGTTATGGGATAAAACCTTATTTACAACAGAAATACATTATCGTCTGCAATACCATGCTTTGCTAAATAGTTACCGAGTCACCAATGAAAGCAGTCATGAAACGTTTAACTTTTCCACGCTCTATGCTGCCTTAGATTTAATGTCGGTGATTCATGATGTACCACTCATAGAAAAATCAAAACTATCGCTAAAAGAAGACTATCTATGCGCGTTGAAAGTTAAATTTGATGGCGATTTATTACCCTTGCCACTACGCCCACTTGCCTATATTGATAAGCAATGGTTTCTATCCAGTCACTGGACGCTATGGCCTCTGAAAAAGTAAAACTTCCTGTTAACCTTTTTGCGTTAATTCTATTTGGCCTGATCTTGCTGTCATTACAGCTCATGAGTTCAGCCACACAAGAATCTTCAGAATTAAGCGCACTCTATTCATGGCTGCTACTGATCAACTCACTGGGATCTATCGTACTGTTAACGCTAGTCGGCGCTAATATTTATACGTTAATTAAGCATACTAAAAAACGCGAAGCCGGCTCTCGACTGACGAGACGTATGGTGTCACTGTTTGTGATCTTGGCGCTTGCACCTGCGGTTATTGTCTTTTATTTTTCTATGCAGTTTTTACATCAAGGCATTGATAGTTGGTTTAATGTTGAAATTGACCGCGCCTTAGAAGATGCGCTGGAGTTAAGTCAATCGTCATTAGATCAACGGATGCGCTGGCATCTTAAGCAAACTCAGCAGCTTACTGAAAAACTAGAAGATTCCTCAGAAAACCGAGAGGCTTTTGAGCTAGAGAATTTACGTGAACTATCAGGCGCGTCAGAAATGACGCTTTTTTCTCGCCAAGGTCGAATTATTGCATCCAGCAGCATTAATCCGGGAGATATTTTACCTAGCCTACCCGATAGAAATATCTGGTTACAATTACGGCAGAATGGTGAATATATAGCCGTTGCACCTGCACACGAAGAAAAACTGATGGTCCGTGTTATTGCCAAGGTCAATATCCAAGAACCGCAATATTTACAAGCCTTATATCCGATTCCGGTAAGAATTTACGATTTGGCCGATTCAGTAGAATTTGCCTTTGTACGCTACAAAGAAATGAAGTTTCTAAGGCACTCTCTGAAAATAAGCTTCTCGTTAGCCTTATCTTTAGTCTTATTGATGAGCTTATTAGCGGCAATATGGGTCGCTTTTATCAGTATTCGCAACATCATTGAACCCGTAAAACAACTCGTTAAAGGTACACAAGCAGTAGCCTCTGGTCATTATGATGAACAACTGCCAGTCTTTGCTCAAGATGATCTGGGCTTTTTGGTTGAATCCTTCAATGAAATGACACATCGTATCGCTATGGCCAGCGATGAAACTCGAATAGCAGGGGTGGAAGTAGAAAATCAACGGGCTTATTTAGAAACCATACTCGCTAATTTAACCGCCGGCGTGATCAGTTTTGATGCGTCATATAATATACGCACGGCCAATCAAGCGGCTTACCGAATTTTTCATATTCATGTTAATCAATTTATAGGCAGACAGCTATTAGAGCTCTTAAAAGATCGCCCTGAGCTCACAGAACCGCTAAAGTCCATCCAACGCTCATTAGAGCAAGCTGACGACATTTGGCAGCAGCGTATTGCTTTTTTAGGCCCTAATGGTCGCCAAGAATTATTATGCAGAGGCACGCCCCTTTACTCTCAAGAAGGTCTGCGGGTAGGAGGGATTGTTGTATTTGATGATGTCACTGATTTAATGCAAGCACAAAAAAATGCGGCTTGGGGCGAAGTTGCAAGGCGACTCGCTCACGAAATTAAAAATCCATTAACGCCTATACAATTATCAGCAGAACGTTTGCAACATAAACTAGCGGATAAGTTAGATGCTGCCGATGCAGAAATGTTAAAACGCTCAACCCGAACGATTGTTCACCAAGTTGAAGCGATGAAGGAAATGGTCGATGATTTTTCTGAATATGCCCAACCGTCTAAAAAAGAAACCGTAGATATTGACCTATCTCGCCTAGTTCAAGAAATTTTAGCGCTCTATGCACTGAAATCAGGTGTAAAATTCAAAATTCATTATGAAACCGGCTTGTTAATGGTCAATGGTGACTCCATCAGCCTAAGGCAAGTGCTTCATAACTTAATAAAAAATGCCCTAGAAGCGATAGGCGCAGAAGGCTTAATTGAAATAAGCGTACACCGAGTACAAAAAAATAATACCGACTTTATAGAACTGGCACTCTATGATGATGGACCGGGCATTAAAGAAGATCAAATTGAAAGCATATTTGAGCCTTATGTAACCACTAAAACTAAAGGTACAGGACTAGGTCTTGCGATAGTGAAAAAAATAATAGAAGAACACGGCGGTGCTATATGGATAGACACTAGTCGTAAAGTCGGAGCCGGCTTTATAATTCAGCTCCCTGCATGTCACCCTGAACCGCTATAAAAATCATGACCGCAAACACACCGCGTATTTTAGTTGTAGATGACGAACCGGATATTCGCAGATTAGTCTGCGAAATACTCGAAGATGAAGGCTATCAAGTGTCTTCAGCAGAAGATGCCAATACTGCCAGAGCATTAAAATCATCAATGCAACCCAATCTAATTCTGCTCGATATCTGGATGCCCGATACGGATGGTATTACTTTATTAAAAGAATGGGTAGCTGAAGAGTCCTTATTATGCCCCGTTATTATGATGTCAGGACATGGTTCTGTAGAGGCGGCAGTTGAAGCGACACGTCTTGGCGCTTATGACTTTCTTGAAAAACCGTTATCAATGGCCAAATTATTGTTAATCGTTACTAGGGCGCTAGAGGCCAGTCATTTGCAAATGGAAAATGCCGGACTTAAACAATTATTAGCGGCAGACATAGAGCCAGTAGGTAAAAGTGCAACGGTAGCGAGAAGCAAAGATCAATTAAAACGCCTAGCTCAGCATGATGCTCGCGTATTGTTTTATGGAGAACCTGGCGTAGGCAAGGAACTTTATGCACGCTATCTGCATAACAATAGCTCCCATCGAGACGGCCCATTTATTGACGTGGCCGTCGGCAGCATATCACCCGAAAACTCAGCGGTAGAATTCTTTGGCAAAGAAATCAATGGTAAGGTTTATCCAGGTCTATTAGAACGCGCCCATAAAGGCACTTTATTTCTAAGTGAAATTAGCGGCATGGATAAAGAAACGCAATTGCGATTACTTAGCGCCTTAGAGTCCCGTTCTTTTTTAAGAGTCGGTGGCAGCGAGTCAGTTCGCGTTGATGTCCGAGTGGTGGCATCAACACGAATCGGCATGGAAGATGACGTTAAGTCGGGGCAATTCAGACAAGACCTCTATTATATGCTCAATGAGGTCACCATTAACATTCCGCCATTACGTGAACACAACGAGGATGTACCAGCATTATTAAGCTTTTATGTTAATTATTTTGTTAATCAAGATAAATTGCCTTTTCGAAAATTCTCTATGGCTGCACAAAATTTCTTACGTAATTACAGCTGGCGTGGTAATGTACGCGAATTAAAAAATTTAGTGCAACGGTTAATGATTCTTGGCGTAGGCGAAGAAATAGAACTTGATGAAGTAAAGTCCGCACTTGGCACCATAGTTAGTGATATCATGGCGTCACCATCAGTACCCGAATTTTTTAATCTACCGCTAAAAGAAGCCCGAGATCATTTTGAAAAAACTTATTTAGAATATCATTTTGAGCGCACAGGTGGCAGCGTTGCAAAATTATCGGCAGTCATTGGCATGGAGCGCACTCACCTTTATCGTAAGTTACACTCCTTAAATATTAAATTATAGACTAGCAAAACCCTTAAGATTAAGGCTGAAGAATTAATTTACTTAGCCTCTTATCCTATAGATTTTTGTTTAAACCAAAATAAACATTGAAAAAAACAACAATGTTTAGTAGAATTCTCGCTCTTTTATTGAGCCTTTACAGAAAGACTAAGTAACGATGAAAACATTTAGTGCAAAAGCAGAAGAAGTTAAACGCGATTGGTATGTAGTTGATGCAGATGGAAAGACCCTAGG
>CAIVYW010000417.1 GCA_903910205.1 uncultured Methylococcaceae bacterium
AAGAGCTGCAGCTTTACGGGTTAAGTAGTCATCATAATTACCGGCCCATGACACTAAGTTACCGCGATCCAAATCAACAATTCGTGTTGCTAATTTTTGCAAGAATGATCGATCGTGGGTAACGAATAACACAGCGCCTTGAAAGTTAAGTAATTGCTCTTCCAACCAAAGAATACTTTCAAAATCGAGATGATTAGTAGGCTCATCAAGTAGCAGCACTTCAGGTTCGATCACTAAAGCACGCGCTAAGGCAACTCGGCGCTTCCAACCACCCGACAAACTATTAATTTTTAAGTCACCTGGCAAGTCTAGCTTGGTTAAGGTATTTTCGACACGTTGCTGAAAATGCCAGCCATTATGAGATTCAAGCTTATGTTGTAAGTCACCCATTTCATTTAGGGCTTTTTCATCATCATAATCCATTGATAAGGTCAGCGCATGGTAGCGAGTAATCCATTCCCCTAACTCACCTAAACCACCGGCAACGGCATCATAAATAGTCGCCTCTTCAGGTAGATCAGGAGATTGCTCTAACCATGCCAATCTTAATTCGGGTTGACGCCAAATATCACCATGATCAGGCAACACATTGCCAGCAATGATTTTCATTAAGGTAGATTTACCTTCGCCATTTCGGCCTAGTAAACCTACTCGTTCACCCGCATCTAGCTGAAAATCGGCGTTTTTTAATAAAGCATGAGTACCATAAGCAATGGAAATATTGGATAAACGTAATAAAGGCATTTTAGAATTTAGTGTTGAGGATAAAGAGTTTCGCGCCCATTATATAGAATAATAATGAAGCATTGATTATTAAGTGACAATTAGCGACTAATTTAGCTTACGGATTCTATCAGTAGTCGACAAATCAGTTACAAAGAAAAATATGAAAGATAACTCATTTGACAAGATGGCTACCAATTTAAGACGGGACTGTTTAGCTTAATCGTTCACTTTTAGACACCGCTCTCCTAAGCGCAGACAACGGGCGAAGGGTTAAGCTTAATATCTGTAACGCCTTAAGTTGCTAGCCTCCTAGATTTAATCTTTCGCCCTGAACCTTTCGTCTGGACTGAAACTGTCCCGCATTAAGCTGGTAGCCGACAAGATAAACAGCCATACACTCGTTAAAGTGATGACTGTTTATCTTACCGATTAAAAATAAACTACCATTGAGACTCGCCAGTTTCTGGATCATACATCTCATGCACAATTTTATGACGATTAGCAATCAGCTCTTCAATACTTGGTGAATTGGTCATTGCGCGTGAAATAGCAATCTTCATCGCTTCATAATTGGTGCGATATAAATCTTTACGATCAACATCAGGATTAGCCGCACATTCAGGTGCAATCCATAACATGGCAATGATGCACAAATCATTAGCTTGATCAGCAGGTATTACACCGTCGATAACACTATCAAGTACTGCGTCGGCAACGGCTGATTGTACTGGGCCACCAAATAAATTTACATAAGCACTGGATTTAATCGTCACTTTAGGAACGATGATGGTAGCCGGCTTTACTTGCTGGTTGGTTGCACGAATAGCAAACATACGCGTATGGCCTTCCGTTTGTCCCATTAAGGTTGCAAAGGCATTACCAGCAGGGCCTTTAACACTACCTATCAATATTTCAGGCATCGCATCAGTACCCTGACCATCACTAGCAAATACGGTTGCTTCGCCGGTTCTAAACCAAATTGTATCTGACATTAAAAGCTCCTAAGAATGTAATATAAAAGTTAAGCATTCTATGATGTATGCCTGAGAGCTTCAATAGCTAAGCCTAAGTAAATCTTATTCTTTAAGTACGCTATCACAAAGCTTCGGCAACTTAAGCTCTACAGGCGGAATTTTCGTAGGGACTGGGTGTTTAGCTTCTTCACTAAACCACCAATCTAAACCCGCATCACAGCCATCACCTAGCGGTAAAGGCTCTTGTGCTTGGCAAGCAAGACTGTTTTTCGGACATTTGAGTCGCACATGAAAATGATCATCATGTTTCCACCAAGGTCGTATTTTTTGTAACCATCCATGACCGCCATAACGATGACAGAGTTCTCGCTTTATACTCGGGTTGACAAAAATTCGTTCGACTTCAGGGATGTTAGCTGCAGCCTCTAAGATTTTTTCATTAGTAACCGACCATTGCCTATGGTCTAGAGTATCAGTAGCTCCTGCCAGCACAGAAGGCGCACCCCATGTTTCTCGATCACTGACTGTCAGAATATGGTTCTCTGCCTGCTTTGAGAGTAAAAACCAAATATCAACATCCAGTCCTGTTTGATGACTGCGATGTCCACTTAAGGTGGGTCCACCTCTGGGCTGGCCCAAATCACCAATCAATATCACACCTAAATGCTGATGAATTGCAGCCTGTCCTAACTGCTCAATAAATTGTTTTAAGTCAGGATGACCAAAAAATCGTTTTCTTGATAAACGCATTATTTGAAAACCACTACCATTCATTGGCAATGAAACGGCTCCGCTAATACAACCGGCAGTATAAGAACCAATACTTTGAGAATTTCCGTTGTAGGCTGAAGGCTTAGTCACCTTAGCCCATTGTTCCGCTAAAGAAGACGCTTTACATTCGGTCATTAAGCCCCAAGATAAAAAACTCATTAAGACCACTAAAACTTTTAACACGCAGACACCTAAATAATCACAAAAAAACAGATTGGTTATTTTACACTAGCGATTAGATATAGGTATTAATCGTTGCATAAGTCATCGCATCGATACAAGCTTGTTCAGGGTCAACTCCGTGTTGATCTCATAGCTTCAAGCTTGTTCAGGGTCAACTCAATGTTGATCTCATCGATTCAAGTTTGTTTAGGGTCAACTCAATGTTGATCTCATCGATTCAAGTTTGTTTAGGGTCAACTCAGTGTTGATCTCATAGCTTCAAGCTTGTTCAGGGTCAACTCAATGTTGATCTCATAGCTTCAAGTTTGTTTAGAGTCGATTCAGTGTTGATCTCATCGATTCAAGTTTGTTTAGGGTCAACTCCGTGTTGATCTCATAGCTTCAAGCTTGTTTAGGGTCAACTCCGTGTTGATCTCATCGATTCAAGTTTGTTCAGGGTCAACTCAATGTTGATCTCATCGATTCAAG
>CAIVYW010000418.1 GCA_903910205.1 uncultured Methylococcaceae bacterium
ATCTCCATCCAAGACACAAATCACATTTTCTGGCGTAGATAAAAAATGATCTGTAGCGTTGCGTTTCATCAAATCCACTACTCGATCAGCACCGCCAATGTGGATGATCTTGTATTTAAAAAATATGTTGACATTACTTTGAGATATTAGATGTGTAAGATAATTTTCTAACATGACATCTTCTACCAAAATATATTTATCCCAGCCCACAAAGCAGAAAAGTTCACTCTTGATGTAATTGTATGACACGTTTTTAAGCGAAACCACCCCATCAAAATTCTCCATATAAAAGAGCTCTTGATCAGCCAATGTCTTCATCAGTGCGAGAGAGTGCGTGGTAAAAATGATATTAACTTCATATTGAAGACAAAACTGGCGTAATTGTTTAATCAGATTAACTTGTGCCGAGGCATCTAATGAAATATCAATTTCATCAATCACAATCAGCTTGCATTTACGCTGGATCATTTTGTACAAATTAATAACAAAATGCTCCCCTGAGCTTAAATAGTCTTCACGGATATAAAAGTTATCTGCCTTTAAAATAAAGTAATACTTTGAACCTTTAATACTAACCGCTCTTAAATTATCGAATCTATCGGAGTGATATATACGTGTAAGGAATATTATTAACTCTTCGGGTATCTGATATTGCTGCAAGGTTATTTTTGTACGCAGTTCTTCATCTATTTCCCCTAAACGCTGAAAATGGCTAAATCTTTCCCCATGAGGAATAGGCAGTTCAACAGTAATACTATTTTGTAGATCAGGATCAATAATAGCTTTGGTATCAATTACATTTAATTTTTCATTGTATGTGAAATCATAATTTTTTTGCTTAAAAGCATAACAAATACGACTATCACTATTAAAAATATTGGGAGAAGCTGTTTTTGTAAAGGTATCGGTTGACTTAATATTTTTAATGGCACGTATTAAGGTGGTTTTTCCTACGCCATTCTTCCCGACAATACACATTAGTTGATTACTAGATAAATCAACGCTGAAATTTAATTCCTTTATGTGCTGAATATGATGAAGCTGACAACTAAAATTCATTGTTACTTAATAGTATGGCGAAAAAAAGTATCAACAATATAATTGCCATATTTTCCACGTAGTTTATTTATATAAGCACTATCAATACTGTTAATGTAGTTCAGTTGCCCAGAAATTGTTGATAAATCTCCGTGATAATGATTTTTTAAGTAGTCTGCGAATTTTTCTTTATCGTTGATATAAAAGTGCAGTAATATTTCCAGCTTTTGTTTTAGTCTTATATCAACACTAACCTTTCCAGATGGCAGGATAACCAACCCAAGTAGTTTGATTTTTTTACCTTTATGCGTATGTTTCGTTTTATGGGAATTAAGCTTAATTCGTCCAGAATGAAATAAATTAAGTTGCTCAGCTATAAATATCTCAGCGTCTTTTAAAACATCACTCGTATTGGAAGACAGAATAATATCATCAGAATACCGCGTATAAATAATCTCATTAGCTAAACAATAACGCTCAAGTGCGTTATCAAATGCGTATAGGCAAGTATTGCTTAAACTAGGTGATGAGGAGAACCCTACAGGCAATAAACCATCAACCGTTACCAGATTTAATAGCTTAGATTTGTATTTTTCTATATCTACGATGGGTATATCAATTAAATTATTTTCAAATACAAACTGAATATCTTGAGTGGTAATACTGTTAAAAAAACTTTTGATATCTGTTTGAAAGAAATATTTACTGTCAACATGCTTTAAAACGGCGGTATATGCATTCTTACCTTTTCGATAAGCATGTACGACATCAGTATTTATTTTTGCATAGTCAAAAACAAAGCTATTTAAAAAGCGTAAATAGCGCTTCAATTTAATGGAAGGATTAAAAATGACTTTATCTTTGATATTAAAGCGTTGGCATTCACTTTTGACATCTAAGGTCAAAAAATCATCAAATTCAAACTTATGATGGAATGTTGAGTTAAAAGCTTCTTGGAGCGGAAGACGAGTAAGAGAGGTTTTCAAATGAATATCACTAACGTCTATTATTGATGCCTATGAATATTTCAACTTACCCTAGTCCTAAATTAGGAGCAAGGGTAAGATAAATCATACCTAAATGCGGCTAGCGGTTAGCAGATGACCGGAGATACTCCTAGTCGCTAACATGAAATCGATTCTATCTTATTGATCATTAAAATACAACGTGTGTTTATAAAGCTTAAATCTAATCATTAAATTTCGTTACTGTAAGAATAGCATTTTTAATCACCTTTACCACCCGTTACCGCCTTAACCTCAGCTAACAAATCACCAAACTTGCCGTAGTTGACTTTTACGCCATCATCCAAATCCAGTTTGATGCGTCTATCGGCATAGTGTTTTAGGTTGTCGTCAAAGGCACGCAGTTCGGTTTGTTTTTTCTCCAGCGCCAGCAGTTCTTTCTTTAATTGCGTGGCTTCGCTGGTGGTGGCGTCTTCCAGTTGTTTTTTTAACTGATCGGCAAAGGCGTCATATTTACCCAACAACGGTGTGACGTATTCGGTGCGCATTCTGGGTAGTGTGCTGTCATTATAACGATGCAAGTACACCAAACACTCAAAAGCCTTTTGTTTCCCGGAACTGAACAGCCAATAGATCGGGCGCTTTTTGTAGGTTTTAAGATGGTCTTTATAGAATTGGTTGGATAGATAACGACGAATCGTTTCTAGGCTCTGTTCACCGCGCTTGGCCGTCAAAGAACCCAAGCACAGGCTTTCGGCAATAAAGGCTAGATTTTGTTCTAAGGGATCTTCTAAGGGATTAGGGTTTAGGGGTGAGGGATTAGGAAAAGCGGCTTTAATAAAGTCACGGAAACGGTTAGTCGCATCGTCTTTAAACCAGTCTTGATCGGTTAAAGGGATAATACCGTCGCCATCGGCAATGAAGGGATTAGGGGCTAGGGCTGAGGGGTGAGTTTGCTCCGAAGCGAATTGAGCATTTTCGATAACTCCTCCAGCAATGCCAATATTTCTTTCACCTGTCCTTGTGTCACATATCCTAGACGAAGAGCTATTAAGGTTTGCGTCTCTACTTCTGCTCTCGAACCCTGTGCTATGGATAGAAAGTTTCGATATTCCAATCGACTCTGCCGCGCATGCCCCTCCGCTATGTTCGATGGAATCGATACTGCTGCCCTCTGAATTTGACTGCTTAGTGCGTAACGCTCCTCTTTCGGAAATACTTTGGTCATCCGATAAATACGCTCTACCAGATCCATTGATTTCTGCCACACAATCAAGTCCTGATAGTTCTTCACTTGAGTCACGCCGTTCATTTATCTCTCCTTTAATATAGGGATTAGGTTTTAGGGGTGAGGGGGGAGCGTTTTCACTCATCCCTAATCCCTCGTCCCTAATCCCTTGCTCATAGATTTTGTCGAAATCAATATTTCCGGCATGAGCGTAGATTAAGCCAGGTTTATCGAGGCGATAACGCCCCATCATGCAGCCGATGGCGTAGCTAATCAATTCAGCCAAAGTATCAGACTGGAAGCGTTGCTCTAGCTTAGGGTTTAGGGGAAAGGGGGCAGGGATTAGAGATATACCCTCCCCTAATCCCTCCTCCCTAATCCCTGCTTTATAGCGGTAATAGGGATTGACGGTCAGGGTGATTTGTTCCAACGGCACATCCGCGTCGAGTTCGTCTTGTAGACCGTAAGCATCAATGAATAAACGGTTGTTTTCTTGTTCGAGACGTTGCATTTCAGCGATAGTTTGGCGGTTTTGAGTTTGCCAATCCGCATAAATAGTGGCTAATTTGTAGGTTGGGTTAGCGGTTTTACCGCGTAAACCAACATCGGAGGCTCTGGTTTGTTGGGTTACGCTATCGCTAACCCAACCTACGATTAATGGATTGCTTTGGAAATTCCATGAGGTTTCATTGCACCCCCAATCATCAAGTGAAATCTGAATGGCATTTTTAACTAACAAATCCACATCAGGAAGAAACTCTGGTGTAATTGGAAGTCGCTTAATATCACCTATTTGGTAATGCAACGTTGGATTTAAAAGATTTAAACAATGTTGGGTAACTTTAGAGTTTAAAAATCCAAGTATGGAATAATTAGGTTCTTTACTAATCACTGATGGAGAAACATCATCGAACCAAATATCTGCTGATTCATAGCGAAAAGAGATGTCTCCACTAGTTAACCCTGACCATGCAAAGTGTGGCTTATTATAGTATTGCATAGCACCTAGACCCGCTCCTTTAAAATCTAATAATTCTTTTCCGTCATTACTCCAATCAACAACATGCTCAACATTTCCCCACCACCTTCTTTTTCGTCCACCTTTTGAGTAAATTTTCCAACCATTAAATGGGTATGAGACCTCAGACCAAAGCCTAATAAATCTTTCGTTGTTGCCTGTAAATATACCCTTGGTAATTTTTTCTACGAAGGAATCTATTTGTTGATTATCGCTAAATACTTTTCGAGTTTTATCTAAAACCCAATAAGCCACAGGACTTCCAGGGATTTTCTTAAAATCATCTTGAACGGTAGCATCAAAACGATTTTGACCTGACAGCAAAGCGCTTTGTTTTTGTTCTTCATTACCCTCAATCAATCGAAAGAAAGTGGGCCGATAAGATGAGATAGGTTTTTTTGCCAAAATAAACGCTGTCGTTTGCACCACTTCGCCCGATATTTGCCCGAAAGCCCGAGCGCCTAAATGTGCCATCGTGATAAAAGTGTGTTTATCCAATAGGTTTTCACGCATGGCTTGATAACTGGATAAAAACATCCAACTTTGCATATTTACTTGAGCGTTGTAACCATTGTCTTTTAATAAATCAAAAGCCCTTTCCATAAACATCGCAAACAAATCCGATTTACTATCAGGAAAGTGTGTTTTTGCAAATTCTTTTAACGCGGGATTCATGCCTTTACCGCCCATATACGGCGGATTAGCAATTACCGCATCATAGCGCTGCGCCAATAGACTAGCCTGTCGTACAAACGGCAACAAGGTAATTGCTGCCGGTTTTTGAAAACTATCACCCTGCACACTTAATATTTGTAACTGATTCTTTAAGTCCTGTAAGAAATCTGCTTGCTCAAGCGGCACCTGAATTAAAGAACCAAAGGTTTTCGCGTGTTCAAACAAATTTATAATAGGGGTGAGCGGTGAGGGATTAAGAGCTTGATCGCTCTCGTTCCTGCCCCCAAATCCGTCCATTCTAGAACCTACAACTCAAGGTTCGCTCATTCGGATAGCCAGTTCATCAGATTTCCCCGCTCCGCCTTGATAAAGGCTAGACGGAAAGCCTAGCAACGTTAAAATACGCAACTGTATGGCATTGAGCGATGTCATATGGCAGCAATCCGTTCCA
>CAIVYW010000419.1 GCA_903910205.1 uncultured Methylococcaceae bacterium
AATCTGAGTTTGGAGAAAGACATTGCAAGAGCAGGTATTAGCGACTTTATTAAGAGGGATTGATGAAGTTTTAGTCGAACACGAATTAGTTAAAAAATTGCAAGAGGGACGTCCTTTACGGATAAAAGCCGGATTTGATCCCACAGCCCCTGATTTACATTTGGGTCATACCGTACTCATTAACAAATTAAAGCAGTTTCAAGATTTAGGTCACGAGGTTTTATTTCTGATCGGTGATTTTACCGGCATGATAGGTGATCCCACTGGAAAAAATGTCACGCGTAAGCCTTTAACACGCGAACAAGTCCTAGACAATGCAAAAACTTATCAAGAACAAATCTTTAAAATACTAGATCCTGCCAAAACCCAAGTGATGTTTAATTCAACGTGGATGAATGCCATGTCACCTGCTGATTTAATTCAATTGGCGGCTAAGCATACCGTCGCACGTATGCTAGAGCGCGATGATTTTAATAAGCGTTTTAAAGGTGGCCAACCTATCGCTATCCATGAATTCTTATATCCTTTAATACAAGGCTATGATTCGGTTGCCATGAAAGCCGATGTAGAACTAGGCGGTACGGATCAAAAGTTCAACTTGTTAGTGGGCAGGCAACTGCAAGAAGTGTTTGGTCAAAAGCCCCAAGTAGTGATCACCATGCCGATACTTGAAGGGCTAGATGGCGTACAGAAGATGTCTAAATCACTTAATAATTATATCGGTATCGCAGATCCTGCCGATGATATGTTTGGCAAATTAATGTCGATTTCTGATGAATTAATGTGGCGCTATTTTGAGTTATTAAGTTTTAGCCCTATGACAGAGATTAATGCGTGGCGATTAGACTGTGAAAATGGTGCTAATCCACGTAATTATAAGGTCAAGCTAGCTCAGGAAATTATAGAACGCTTTCATGACGCTGCTGCCGCTGAAAAAGCCTTAGAAAATTTTGAGGCACGTTTTCAACGTGGAGCAATACCCGATGAAATGGATGAGCTGACTTTAAGTACTGAAACTAAAGGTTATAGCATTGCTAATTTATTAAAAGAAGCCGGTTTAGCAAGTAGCACTTCTGAAGCTATTAGAATGATTAATCAAGGTGCAGTAAAAATATCTGGCGAAAAAGTTACGGATACTAAGCTAGAAGTGCCCGTTGCTACGGAAAACGTATTTCAAGTGGGTAAAAGAAAGTTTGCTAGAGTAAAAATAATCGCGGTTAGTCATTAATAACTTTCAAAATTACCTGCTTCATAGTGAGGATTCGATTCAGTTGATTTAGCTTGTACTTGTAAAAAATAATGCGTACACTTCGGGTTCGGTTATGAGGTATAGGCCGATATATGATTGATAATCAATGTGTTAAAATAAAATAAAAATAAAGAGGAGTGGTTATGTCAGATGAAAAGAAAGGTTGTGCGGTCATGGAGCAGGCTTTAACTTGGTTAAAGGTTACTGATGATTGGGCTATAGGTGGTTACCAAAATAAATTACCAAGAATGTGTTACGCCGCTGTGGGTTTAGTTCTAATATTGGTCATTTTATAACTAGAATAACAAAACGTGGATTCAATTCTTCACTATGAAACCTGATTCATGAACGTTTCAATTCATATTGATGAACATATCGTATAAAAAGGGTATGACTCTTTTACGATAATCCACGCTATGTAAAGCGACAAACTAACCCCTGCTTAGACTGATCTGAGTAGGGGTTTTTATTATCTGGTCATTCTTGTTGGAAGCTGTTGATAGTCGGTTTACCCACTTAAGACAGGCATTGCCATTAAGTTAGTGGAATTCAATATGAAGTAGGAGTGGCTACAAAAACCTTAACTAACCTGAGTTCGGGATAAGAATAATGAGACCACTTCTTTAAAACATGAAAGAATATAAGTTGTTATAAAAATATTTATCAGATTTAGAGGTGATCAAACATGAACGTAACACAAATATTTTGCGATGCGGATGAT
>CAIVYW010000420.1 GCA_903910205.1 uncultured Methylococcaceae bacterium
GCACCGACTTGTATCGCGGGCGAACAGGCGCAATTACCTAAACAATACACAGGTTCTAGTGAAAACTGACCATCGGTGGTGGTCTCATGGTAGTCAATACCTAGCTGATCTTTTACATGCTGTTCCAAATGCTTGCCGCCCATTGCTTGGCAAGATTCGGCACGGCAAATGTGTATAGTTTGTTTACCCGGCGGGGTATCACGAAAATAATGATAAAAACTAATTACACCATGTACTTCAGCTCGAGAAAGATGCAATCCTTGAGCAATGGCTGGCACACTATCTGCGGGAATATAGCCTAAGGCATCTTGGATACCGTGAAGTATCGGTAAAAGGGCTCCAGGCTTGTCTTTGAGCGTAGTGATAACGGCTTGCACTGTCTCTTGAATACTATTTGATTCGGTCATTATGTTCTCTAAATTTTAGGACGCTTTTAATTTTAGTGAAACAAAACACATTCATAGCTGTGTCTTTTGATTTTGCTGGTTAGAATAGCATAAGTGCTATTTTATGTAAAAACTGATAAATAGCTACTAACTGTAAGCTTTATGTTTATACGACTCAAAGCCATCAGCTCATTGATAACACCACTAACAGAGCGATCAATTAATTTGTGCTAATCTATCACTCAATCGCCGCTAATGACAATGAATCTCAATCCATGAATACTATACAACTGCTCACTCAGCTTGATGACTTAAGCTTTGATAACCACTTTATTCGCGACTTGCCCTGTGATACTGAACCCCATAATTATCCTCGCCAAGTGTTTGCTGCGTGCTATTCACCAGTATTACCGACTAAAGTTGTTAAACCCCAAAGAGTCGCTGTTTCTTCTGAAGTGGCAGAACTATTAGATTTATCGCCTGAACTTTGCAGCAGCGAAGACTTTACCCAAGTATTTGCCGGCAACCGCTTATCGAAGGGCATGGAATCTTATGCGCTTTGTTATGGCGGCCATCAATTTGGTCATTGGGCAGGACAACTCGGTGATGGTAGAGCCATTAATTTAGGCGAGATCATCAATAGCAAGGGTGAACGCTGGGCTTTACAACTTAAAGGTGCGGGCCCTACACCCTATTCCAGAACAGCGGATGGCTTAGCCGTACTACGTTCCTCTATTCGTGAATTTTTATGCAGTGAAGCCATGCATCACTTAGGCGTTCCCACCACTAGAGCCTTAAGTCTTACTTTAACAGGTGAGTCGGTTATCAGAGATATGTTTTACAACGGCAATCGAAAAGCAGAGCCTGGCGCTGTTGTTTGCCGCGTCGCCCCTAGCTTTACGCGCTTTGGTAGCTTTCAACTCTTAACCGCACGGCGTGACCTCGCGTTATTAAAACAACTCGCTGACCATACTATTCGTACACATCATCCACACTTAGGCGAGCCCTCAGTTTCTGTCTATGTAGCGTGGTTTACCGAAATCTGTCAAAAAACGGCTGAAATGATAGTGCATTGGCAACGCGTAGGCTTTGTGCATGGTGTGATGAATACCGATAATATGTCCATATTAGGTTTAACCATTGATTACGGCCCTTATGGTTGGCTAGAGAATTATGATCCTAATTGGACACCTAACACCACTGATGCCGAGCATCGACGTTATCGCTTTGGTAATCAGGCAGAAATCGCTTTCTGGAATTTAGGCCAGTTAGCTAATGCGCTGTATCCGTTGATTGAACAAGTAGAAGCCTTGCAAGAGGCGCTTAATATATATACCGCAACCTTTGAACAAGGCTGGCAAGCCATGATGGCTAATAAGCTGGGCTTAAGGTGTTATCAGCCAGAAACAGATGAAAGCTTGTTTAGCGATTTAATAGCCTTATTACAGCGCGTTGAAACCGATATGACCGTCTTCTATCGACAACTCGCGATGATATCAAGGCTGGCTCAAGACCATGATGAGACTTTAATGTTACCGTTAATGAGCGCTTACTATGTGCCAGAACAACTGAGCGCCGAGTATAAAACGCACTTGTTAACATGGCTTAATCGCTATATTAAGCGCGTACAACAAGATAACCGCTCCGATGAAGAGCGACGAACAGCTATGCATGCAGTCAATCCTAACTATGTCTTGCGTAACTATCTGGCGCAACTTGCGATAGATAAAGCTGAAGCAGGCGATTTTACGATGATTGATGAGTTACTAGACTGTTTACGTCGTCCCTACGATGAAC
Organism: uncultured Methylococcaceae bacterium; assembly: GCA_903910205.1. Taxonomy (GTDB): domain Bacteria; phylum Pseudomonadota; class Gammaproteobacteria; order Methylococcales; family Methylomonadaceae; genus Methylobacter_C. The sequence goes on from CAIVYW010000420.1 coordinate 2,184, forward strand.
AGCCTGATTATGTAGCCTTTGCCGAAAAACGCCCTGACTGGGCAAGGCAACGTGCCGGTTGCTCTATGTTATCTTGTAGTTCTTGAAGTGCAACAACGAGTCTTGCATCTCTCATGCTGGACGGGGTTTGCAACCTCGTCCTTAATGTTTTTAGGATGTACCAACTAAGCGGCACACTCGCGAGACGGGGTTTATAACCCCGTCTCAAACGTTTGATATTGCCATTATCTTTGAAAGATCACCGAAGAAACAGGCCTACTTTTGGTTATATAACGCCGTTTGGGTGCATCAAAACGTTTCGATCGGGGTTGCAAACACCGCCCCGCATGTAGAATTATCGGGGCTCGTACCAGCCGATCTCAAAAAACTTGAGGGTCGAGTTTAAATATTCATTTTTTAAGGAGACATAATGTTCAGCAGAATATGCTAAGAAGGTTTTTTCACTCTCGGTTAAAGCTCTCGTCGCTTTGGCCGGTGAGCCTACATATAAATAACCGCTCTCTAGGTGTTTGCCTGGAGGCACTAAAGCACCAGCCCCTAGCATCACATAAGGATCTAGCACGGCAAGATCCATGATGATGGCGCCTATGCCGACTAGGCAATAATCGCCTATAGTACACGCATGGATGACGGCTCTATGACCGATAGTCACGTTCTTACCTATTATTAAGGGCTGGCCGTTCGGTGAAAATTTGCCGGCATGTGAAACATGCAGCACAGCACCATCTTGAATATTAGTGCCATCGCCTATGCTGATGCTTTGCACATCGGCTCTGAGCACGGCAGTAGGCCAGATAGATACATCATCGCCTAGTGTGACATCACCGATGACCACCGCACTCTCGTCGATATAAACGGATGCGCCTAAAAGGGGCTGCTTATGGTTAAAAGCTCTAAGGGTCATGTTAAGTCTGGAATAGATAAAATAAAAGCAGAATATTGACATAGATTAGCAATGTAGTGATAGTTAATCTGCACTAAAAGCCTTTAAGTAGACGAGCTTTATAAATTATTCCTAAGGGGATTTATGACTGTTATAAAAGGACAGGGCTTTACAGTCGAGATCATTCGATCATCCAAAAGAAAAACCTCTGCCATCAAAATACAAAAAGGCCAAGTCTATGTTATGGTGCCTAAGGGCTTAAGTCGTGTGGTTATTGAATCCTTAGTCATAAATAAAACCCGCTGGATTATTGAAAAACTGACACATCAGCAGAGCCTATTGGCCTTGCCCGCCAAGGAATTTAGCTCAGGTGAGCGTTATGCGTATTTAGGAGGCGAGTATGTGTTATCAATAACGGTCGGATTAAAGCCGATGATTAAGCTAGATCAGGATCAGTTAATCGTTTCTGTGCGCGATCAAAGCGTAGCGAATACTGCTATTATTAAAGCATTGCTCATTAATTGGTACAAACAGCAAGCGGTTGTCGCTTTAAAACTAAAAATGCAGCACTATGCGTCTATTATCGGTGTTCAACCTACGAGTATCACGATTAAAACCTATAAAGCACGCTGGGGTAGTTGTAGTCTGTCTGGTGCGCTACAGTTTAATTGGAAATTGATGATGGCACCTGAGAGCGTTGTCGATTATGTGGTGATTCATGAGCTCTGTCATCTTTTGCATCATAATCATTCACCGGCTTTTTGGGCAGCGGTATCTCAATATTGCCCTGATTACCGTACTCATAGTGTCTGGCTAAAAAGGCATGGCGCTAGATTAGAGATTTAAGAAAACGCATGATTATCAAACCTTCGTGGAGTGAGTATGAGCAATAAAGCAGCGCAGAAAATGAAAAACACTCAGGGCTTCTGGAGTCAGTCTGTTGCTGATTATTTTGAGCAGCTAACCAGTTCGCCTCAAGGGCTCAGTGCAGAGCAAGCCAAGCAGCGACTTAAACGTTATGGGCCTAATCGACTGAATAACAAAAAGGGAGTGGGCAATGTCAGCTTGTTTTTTGCTCAGTTTAAAAACTCTATTATTCTGATTTTGCTGTTTGCCACCGGCCTATCTTTCTTTTTAAAGGATCACTTAGATGCGGCGATTATCTTAAGTATCGTTTTAATCAGTGGTTGTCTGGGCTTTTGGCAAGAAAAGGGCGCTGCCAATGCCGTTAAAGAATTACTGGCTATGGTGCAAATCACTGTATCCGTGCTGCGTCAGGGGCTTTGTAAAGAACTCGCCAGTGATAGTCTAGTGCCTGGCGATATAATATTTCTCAAGGCCGGCGATGTTATCCCGGCTGATTGCCTGATCGTAACCTCTGATAATTTATTTATTGATGAGGCGATTTTAACCGGAGAGAGTTATCCGGTAGAAAAGCAGGCCGGTATCTTGCCTAATGCGACACCATTAAGTCGACGTACTAATGCCTTATGGATGGGGACACATGTACAAAGTGGTTCGGCGACCGCCTTAGTCATTGCCACCGGTCTTGCCACCGAGTTTGGCAAGTTATCGTTGCGCATCAAGCTTAAAACACCAGAAACGGAGTTTGAACGGGGGGTTAGACGCTTTGGTTATTTACTGATGGAAGTGACCTTGATTTTGGTCATTCTGATTTTTGCGGTCAATGTTTACCTAGCTAAGCCAGTGGTGGATTCATTTTTGTTTGCACTGGCACTGGCGGTCGGTTTAACGCCGCAATTATTGCCAGCCATCATTAGTGTAAATCTGGCGCATGGTGCTAAACGTATGGCAGCGCAGAAAGTCATCGTCAAACAACTGGCCTCTATAGAAAACTTTGGCAGTATGAATGTCTTGTGTTCAGATAAAACCGGCACGCTAACCGAAGGTAAAGTACGCTTACAGAGTGCCTTAGATGCTTATGGCGTGGCCAGCGATACCGTAGCTCGTTATGCTTATCTTAATTCAGTGTATGAAACTGGTTTTACTAATCCAATTGATAATGCCATTAGGCAATACCGAACATTTGATTTAGACGGCACTGAAAAACTGGCAGAAATTCCTTATGATTTTTATCGTAAGTGTTTAAGTCTATTAGTCGAGGATCAGGGGCAAACGCTGTTGTTGACTAAAGGCGCTTTAACCAATGTGCTGGCTTTGTGTTCTGAGACTAAATCTAATCATGGGGGTACCATTGCCATAGAGTTAACACGTACCCAAATACTCAAACGTTACGAAGACTTTAGTCGGCAAGGCTATCGTACCTTAGGCTTGGCTTATAAACGCTTGGTTAATCGTGATGATCTTAATAAGGCCGATGAATGTGATATGTGTTTTTTAGGGTTTCTAGTGTTTTTTGATCCCCCTAAAGCCGATAGCTCCCAAACTATTTCTCAGTTAAAGCAGCTTGGCGTGACCTTAAAAATCATCACGGGCGATAATCGTTTAGTGGCTGCCACAGTCAGCAAACAATTAGGTGTCGCTGAACAAGCCATACTCACAGGCCCTGAAATTCGTGAAATGAGTGATCTGGCGCTAGTCAATCAAGTGGCGGCGGTCGATTTATTTGCCGAAATTGAGCCCAATCAAAAAGAACGTATTATCTTAGCCTTAAAAAAAGCCGGCTTTGTGGTCGGTTATATAGGTGATGGCATTAATGATGTTTCGGCATTGCATGCCGCTGATGTCGGTATTTCTGTGCATAATGCTGCCGATGTCGCCAAAGAAACCGCACAAATTGTTTTAATGGAAAAAAGTTTAGGCGTATTAGTGCAAGGCGTTAGGGAAGGGCGCACCACCTTTGCCAATACCTTAAAGTATGTGTTTATGGCTACCAGTTCCAATTTTGGCAATATGTTTAGCATGGCAGGTGCCTCGTTGTTTTTACCCTTCTTGCCCTTGTTGCCTAAACAAATTTTATTAACCAACTTACTGACAGACTTCCCAGAAATGACCATTGCTTCTGATAATGTCGATGCGCAAATGGTTGCGCAGCCAAGGCGCTGGGATATTAAATTTATTCGTAAGTTTATGATTACCTTTGGTCTGGTCAGCTCACTATTTGATTATATGACCTTTGGCTTATTGCTGAGCCTAGAGGTGTCCGCTGAACAATTTCGTACCGCTTGGTTTTTAGAATCGGTGGTTTCAGCGGCACTGATTGTTTTTGTGGTGCGTAGCAGCAGTGCTTTTTTTAAAACGCGTCCTGGCAATTATTTAATCGCAGCAACACTGAGCATAGTCGGCATTACCGTGACCTTACCTTACACACCCTTTGCCCCTGTGATTGGTTTTGTACCTTTGCCAGGCTCTTTATTAGCCCTGTTAGCCATGATCGTAGTCATGTATTTAGGCGCTTCTGAAATCACTAAGCATGTCTTTTATCGCTACATCAAGATGTAGATAAATAGTTCAGAGCGTAGTCTAAGTATAAAAATGGACTCAAGCCATTCACTCAGCAGAAAACGTTTGAAGTGCAGCAGTGACCTTTAAAAACAAGGATAGTCAATGAAAAAAAAATTAGTAACAGCATTAATTGTTGTTGTGGCCGGTCTTGCTGTTTTGGGTTCTTTATATTACTGGAATGAGCAAAAAGAGCATGAAAAACAAAAAGACATCGAAGGTAACAAAACCACCCAATGGTCTAATGTTGTCGGAGTAGAAGGTAGTTACACCAGTTATGTGGATTTAAAATCTATTCATGTCGAAGGAAAGTATGTATCAGTTATCGTGCTGATTGATTATAAAAAAGTACATCGCGATCTAAAGGATTTTTCTGCCAAGAAAAAGCTTTTATTTAATTGTGAAACTAATAATGGTTTCTTGGAAGCATGGGATAAGCGATATACCGAGCCTATGGGCGGTGGAGCACTCATTAGTTACGAAAGTGTTGAAGACATTGAATTAAAAGAGCCAGAAGTCATATTCCCACATGATCGAAAAATTCTTGAAGTGACGTGTAAGGTATCAAAAAATAAGCCTGATGAAACCAATAAGCCCTTAGAACCCGTTAACGTTAAAGACGCCACGTAGTTTTGCCGGTTCTCAACTTATAGGTGCTTGCTTTAAGCTTTCGAGTTTAATTGCTTGTAAAAATAGGATGACTACCTTATTATTACAATGGTTTTAATTAAGGAGAATAGCTTATGCGTGTTGAAGATTTAATGAAGTCAAAAGTATTTACGGTTGAGCAACATGACCTGATTGATAGGGTCTTTTTTTTAATTCATTACGAAAAGGTTCGTCACATACCCGTGATTGAAAAAGGTAAAGTGATTGCCATTGTTTCTGACAGGGATCTTTACAAAGCCTTAGGGCCAAGAAATAACTCTAACGCCATAGAGCCTGCTAGTGATAAAAATACAGTAGAGCTGCATGTCGTTCCTCAAAAAGTACAGCACATCATGCGTCGTGGCGTATTAACGGTTAATCCAGAGACTTATGTGTCAGAAGCCGCAGCGCTTATGGCCGATCATAAGGTGGGGGCTTTACCTGTTGTCGATAAAGATCATAAATTAGTCGGCATTATATCCGCTACCGATATACTTCGAGTTTTTTCAAAAATCGAGAAGTTGAGTGAAAAAAGACAGCAAAGAATAGAGTCAGGCGTCAGTCATACTTAAGGTAGGATAGAGGGCCAGTACGTAGGGGCGTATTGCATACGCCCTTATAAAATACACCCTATAACATTGAACTTTACATGCGGGGCGGGGGTTGCACCCCCACCCCAAATATTTGATGCTGCCACCAATCGCGAGACGGGGTTTATAACCCCGTCTCAAACGTTCGATGCCGGTCGGGGTTTGCAACGATGCCGGTCGGGGTTTATAACCCCGACCGAAACGTTTGGATGCTTCAATAACTTTCGAAACCTTAA
>CAIVYW010000421.1 GCA_903910205.1 uncultured Methylococcaceae bacterium
AATGCGCCAATGCCGTTAAGAACGCCGACATATATGCCACTATAGACCAATATTAAGTTGGAAATAAGCATGCAAAAAGACAACTCAAATGGAATAATTATATGGCTATTATTTATCCATAGCCTATATATGGGTTCAGAATATAACAGCATAATGATACCTATAATAAAAATGATAATAACCAGCCTATTATATTTTCTAACCGTGCTAGTAATCCATTGATAGTCCTCTTTTGCATAAGCCTCGGTAACTGCAGACCATAAAGGCGTCAAAAGAATGGACATAAACATGGTGAGAACTGAAAAATACTTGAAGGCAATATTATAATTTGTCACTTCAATAGATCCAAAATAGCGGATTAATATAATATTCGCCGTTTGAAATTGTATGATACCTGCTATCTGAATAACAAAAAATTGCAAGCCTAATGAAAAAAGACTTTTACCTAATACAAAATCTACTTTTGAAAACTTCGGTGCAATATTTTTGTATTTTCTGTTGAATAGAAAAAAGTTATAACCCAGCAATATAAAAATAGGCGATACACAAAGAGCAATAGATAAATTTAGTAATGAACCAGCGGTTGTTTTGGTGAGTATAAAAATTATCAATAATGAGACAATCTGTTCAATAAGGCCTTCATACGAAGCTTGAGCCGCCTTTTGGGTCGCCAATAATATGATATTGATGGTTGATAAGATAAATCTTAGACAGAAATACGAGAATAGGATAAGAGATACCAAGTATAAATCGTGCGCCATATCTTTAGGTACATGCAATATACTTGGCCAATCCAAATAGGGGTTTAAAAGTACCACAATAATGAGTAAAGGTATAAATATGAGTGAGAGAATCGCATAAGTAGTGCTTACTAATTTTTGTGATAATTCTAGGTCTGAACGGGTAAAAGATTCAGATAATCTATTTCGTAAGCCATTGTTAATGCCTATATCGAAAAAACTCATCCAGGCAACCATTGAACTTATTGTAATCCAAATGCCATAATTAGTAGGGCTTACATAATTAATAGTCAATGGCACCAATATTAAAGAAATAGTAATGCCTAATCCCTTACTCATAATAAGTCCTATTATGTTCTTTTTAGCCTGAATACTTCTTTCATGGCCTTTATTGAAATAAGATTTTATTTTAATAAAACTATTTTTAATGAACATTTTTTTAGATTCAATTTCTGGATTATATTCAAGTCACTTTGACGGTTAACTGTATGTTTTTATAAATCCTCTGATGTTTATTCATGCCTCTCTCCCATAAACCACCCGCTTCACATAATCCGTATAAGACAAAATAATGCGTACTACTTTGTCACTTACATTGGGCACGCTGTAATCAGCTACAGGGCGAAAGTTGCACTCTTTCGCGGTTTGTTGTTCTTCTAATAGGCTTAAGCCTTGCATGATGCGCTCTGGGTTTAAACCGACCATCATCACTGCGGCTTCTTCCATCGCCTCGGGTCTTTCATGGGCTTCACGCAGATTAAGCGCAGGAAAGTTTAGTATGGATGCTTCTTCCGAGATCGTGCCGCTATCCGATAACACCGCTTTTGCCTCTAATTGGAGCTTAACATAATCAAAAAAACCTAAGGGTTTCATTAACTTAATTAAGGGATTTAATTTAACCCCTGTTTCTTCAATACGTTTACGCGTACGGGGATGTGCAGAAATAATAATAGGCAGTTGATAGTGTTCAGCTAGGGTATTTAACACGTCTATTAGCCTGTAAAAATGATGATCCGAACTGATGTTTTCTTCACGGTGTGCTGAAACGACAAAATATTCGCCTTTTTTTAGCTGTAAGCTATCTAGTACTAAAGATGACATGATTTCTTCTAAGTGGGAATTAATCACCTCAAACATTGGGCTGCCAGTTTTAATAATTCGATCAGCTTGTAAGCCTTCTCTTAATAAGTACTCTCTGGCAATATCACTGTAGGTCAGATTAATGTCGCTAATATGATCGACAATTTTACGATTGGTCTCTTCAGGAACGCGTTGATTAAAACAACGGTTACCTGCTTCCATGTGAAAAATAGGAATTTGACGTTTTTTAGCGGGTATAGCACAAAGACAACTATTGGTATCGCCTAATACTAAAAAAGCATCGGGTTGTTCTTTTTCTAAGATGGGGTCAACGTTAATTAATATATTACCTATGGTTTCAGCGGCGTTTTTTCCTGCGGCATTTAGAAAGTAATCAGGCTTTTTGAGGCCAAAGTCTTTAAAAAATATTTCATTGAGTTCGTAATCATAATTTTGACCGGTGTGGACTAATATATGTTCTATGCTTTCGGTGGCATCTAGTTTTTTTAGCACAGAAGAGAGTCTGATAATTTCAGGTCTTGTGCCTACGACGGTCATTACTTTTAGTTTTTTCATTGTTAGGCCTCCTGGTTATTTATTTTATGAATTAAATTCACCAATGGTTTTTGGTGAGTTAGTTTTTATTTTAAAATCCCCCCCAGCCCCCCTTTTTCAAAGGGGGGGGCTTTGGATGGTGTGTGTACATTATTTTATCTGTATTTCGGTTGCCAACAACTTACGGCGTTACAAATGCTAGTCCTGTAGGTCGGATACGCAACACGCATCCCGCATATTGGTGGATGCGCTCTGCTTATCCACCCTACATAGCTATTGCTTTGAGGCATCGTAGGGACAGGTCGCGACCTGTCCCTACCGTTATCGTTGTTACTGCCCTTAAGTTAAGTCATCTGTATGCTTGGAGTAAAACAGCTTTAGCTGTTTTAAAATGCAATAGCTGAAGCTATTGCACTCCATGTTTTTACTGCTTTCGCTTAATCTAATGACAGTCAGATAACACCTTACTTGCAATCGTATCAGGTCTAGCATGATCAAAGATTTCATTAGCCCATAGCATCACTATCATTTCTTCTTGACCCACATTAGTAATGTCATGCGACCAGCCTGGAATGGTTTCGACAATCTTGGGCTGGTCGCCGGAGGTAAATAGTTGGTAGGTTTCATCTGTCAAAATATGACGAAAACCAAAGCAGGCTTGTCCTTTGACAACTAAAAACTTTTCGGTCTTGGAATGATGGTAATGGCCACCACGAGTAATGCCAGGATGTGCGGTAAAGTATGAAAGCTGTCCAGAATCTTTGGTTTTTAGCATTTCGACAAAATCACCACGCGGATCGCTAAACTTAGGTACTTCATAAGCAAAGGCAGTCGTTGGTAAGTAGCTCATGTAGGTCGAATACAGTGCGCGTATCAAACCCGTGCCAACTTTTTCAGTTACTAACGAAGAGCGGCTATCGCGGAATGCTTCTAGTTGCTGCGCGAGTTTGCCAACCGTTGTTTGATACTGGACGGGCACAGTACAAAAATTCGAGGCATCAACAGGGGGCTTATTGTTGAGTACACTAATAAATTCATTAATGACGTCATCCACATAAACTAACGCTAAAGTGGCGTTACTATCATTAATCTGAATCGGTAAGTCGTTTACTATGTTATGGCAAAAGGTGGCTACCGCTGAGTTATAGTTAGGTTTACACCATTTGCCAAACACATTCGGTAAGCGATAGATGTAAACCGCTGCGCCTGCTTGTGCGGCATAATCGCGCAAGGCATTTTCGGCCGCTAGCTTACTTTTGCCGTAAGGATTATCCTGTGTAGCTTGTGTTGAAGAGCTAAAGATAACCGGAACTGACCGCCCACTTTCAAGTAATGCCTCGCACAAGCTCTGGGTAAGGCCGGTATTGCCAGCGATAAAATCTTCTGGCAATGGTGGACGATTAACCCCTGCTAAATGCACCACTGCATCGACATCTGAAACCATATTAAGTAATTGGAGATCTGACGTTTGCCTTGAAAACGTCACCGTTTCAAAATCATTTAATTCGTTAAGGTGAACAATGAGATTTTTGGCGATAAAGCCATTTGATCCGGTAATGAGTACTTTCATGGCTAGTTAATACCTAAGGCTTTAAGTTCATCTTTAATATAGTCTAGCTTCATTAACAGCTCAACCATACCATCAACATTTAAGCGCTGGGTATTTTCTGACGTGTAATCGACCTCATGGGACAGTTCTTTTGTGCCTTCGTTATAATACATGCCGTAATTTAAATCTCTGGTGTCTGCGGATACTCTAAAGTAACCATCTAAATCTTCAGCCTTTAAATATTCTTCTCGGCTTAACAAGGCTTCATGTTTTTTCTCACCATGTCGAGTGCCTAAGATACGAATTTCATTGTCAGCATTGAATATTTTTATTAAAGCTTTAGTCAGCGTTAAAACAGTCGCTGCGGGTGCTTTTTGCACAAAGGTGTCACCTTGTGCGCCATTCTTAAAGGCAAATAAGACAAGTTCTACTGCATCGGGCAGTGACATCATAAAGCGGGTCATATCTGGGTCAGTGATGGTGAGCGGTTTGCCTGCCTTAATCTGCTCAACAAATAATGGGATGACAGAACCTCTGGAAGCCATGACATTACCGTAACGGGTGTTGCACATAGTTGTGTCTCCATTTGCTACATTGCGTGAGGTTGCGACTGTTACTTTTTCCATCAGCGCTTTACTCATGCCCATGGCATTGATAGGGTAAACGGCTTTGTCGGTACTTAAGACAATCACGTTTTTAACCTTGTTTTTAATCGCTGCTTTAAGGGTGTTTTCAGTGCCCAAAATATTAGTTTTAACAGCTTCGATGGGATAAAACTCGCATGAAGGCACTTGTTTTAAGGCTGCAGAACTAAATACATAATCTACGCCGACCATAGCGGTATCTATACTGTCGAATGAGCGGACATCGCCTATATAAAACTTGATTTTGTCATTGTTGTAATGAAGGCGCATGTCGTGCTGTTTTTTTTCATCACGGCTAAAGATACGAATTTCGCCAATGTCTGAATCAAGAAACTGATTAAGTACCGCATTACCAAATGAGCCAGTGCCACCGGTGATGAGTAGCGTTTTATTATTAAACATGAATGATCCTATAAATTGAAACTAACATGGGCACATCGGTTGTTTAGGTAGCAGTTATCAGGGCTATTAAAATTTATATCGTACCCATGTTCTGGGTTATAAAACACACAGTGGCTATTATCAGCGGCGGTGCTTTAGTCGTCAACAGTAGTAATACGTATAGATATACATTTTTTGTATGACTATTATTCTATTACTTAGCCTAAGTGGCCTGTTTTTTAGATTAGGTAAGGGTGCCATAATAAACCTCTACTTTTATAGGATGTGCTGAAC
>CAIVYW010000422.1 GCA_903910205.1 uncultured Methylococcaceae bacterium
ATCAATCATAAAACGATCGTTTAAAGTGGTGCGACCTATTAACATACGAAACAACATGCTGTCTCGATTAGTTAGCGTCATCTCAGCACTAATAATGGCAGAACCTAGTAATAATGGCGTTTCTATCACGTAACGACGCTGTTTATGGCCACCTGAGTCCGATACTATGCGTCTATCTTTAATGGGCGCATGGCATTCAATTATAATATCTGTATTATTTTGCTGGGGATGTATCGCAAACATGACCCAGCGTTGACCTGCTTTGCGATAAGGCTCTATAGCAAAGGCATGTAAGGCCGAAGATCTAGCCCCCGTATCTATTTTAGCCTTAATATGAGTAATATTAAGTTCGGGTAGAGTGATCCATTCGCGCCAACCAAGCGTGGGTTTCGCTTGCTCTGTAGGGCTTGTGTGTACGTCAGAGTGAGTCATTTAAAGACACTCGTTATTGATCTCAAATTGTTTAATCAGCAGAGTGGTTGCTGGGTTTTGTTTTTGAGTCATTGCTAGGTTTACTGTCACGCTTACGTCCTCTTCGAATATAATTATTTCCCCGTCTTTTATTATTGGTTTTTACGCGTCTAATATCGAGTTTATGCTGGTTAATTTCTACTGTTTTTAAATGTAGAAATATATCAGGTGGCATCTCATCGGGTAATTCTAAGAGTGTATATAAACTATGAATATGAATATTATGAATATTGTTTTTGTCTACGCCAGATTCTTCAATCAATAACCTTCTAAGCTGATCAGCAGTAATGAGTTGCTTACTACCCACATCCAGCCGATAACGAATCATTTTGATGCCCGTAGCTACTGTGCTTGCCGTTAAAGTAGGCGTAGGGGCGGTTTTAGGCGGCAGCCGCTCTTGTTCAGTTGCTGGTACTAATGTGAGTAAGGCCGCTGCACAGGTTAAGCTATCAATGTTTAGTTCAAAGCAAAGCGTGCGGATTAAAGCACGATTAGCCTCTAAATCAGTACTGTTTAAAACCTGTTGTAATTGATTTTTCAACGGCTGTTCTCTGTTTATAGTGTGGTCGCTTTATTGAGTTATGGATAAATTTCCACAAAACCTTCGTCTCGAAGTCTACGCATCCACAATTCGGTTTCTTCTTCAATTTTACGTTTACGTATGGCATCACGAATTAGATTTTTCTTATGTTCTTCACTATCATCTTTAGCTTTACGGTCTAGTACTTGAATTAAATGCCAACCAAATTGTGATTGTATGGGCTCGCTTAATTCATTAATGGCCAATTTATTCATGGTTTCTTCAAAAGGTTTAACCAAATCACCTGGATTCACCCAGTCTAAGGAGCCGCCTTTGATAGCAGAACCTTTGTCGTCTGAATTGGCGCGTGCCAATTTAGCAAAGTCATCACCATCGACAATCCTATCTCGTAAAGCTAATAGTCGGTTTTTAGCTTCGTTATCATCAATTAATTCATTGGTTTTGATTAAGATGTGGCGAACCTTGGTTTGCGTAGTGACGTGATTATCTAAGCCTTTAATTTCTAGCATTTTAAGGATATGAAAGCCACTAGGACTGCGGATAGGATCAGACACTTCATCGGCTTGCATCTGACTGACCTTATGGGCAAACAACGTCGGTACATCATTAATTGTGCGCCAACCTAAGTCCCCACCTTTTAGCGCATTATCGTCTTCTGATTCACTCATGGCGACTTGAGTAAAGCTTTGTCCTGCACGTAAGGCTTTAACCAAATGCTCTGCTTTAGCTTCGGCTTTTTGTATTTCTGGGGCTGAAGCGCCTTCTTTAAGTGCAATCAGGATATGGCCCAAATGATATTGCACATTTTCAGCGCCCGATTTACCCTGAGTTTCTATAAAATGTTCGACCTCACGATCGGTCACCTTAATGCGGCCACCAATTTCACGACTGCGTAATTGGTTGATGACAATTTCATTGCGCATATTATCTAAAAAAGTCTTATAGGGCATACCTTGCTTTTCCAGTTCGCCTCTAAATTGCTCCAGAGACATATTGTTTCTTTGCGCAATATCCGCTGCAGAATTGGCAATTTGATCTTCGGTAACATTGATGCCGGCTTTTTCAGCTAATTGCCGCTGAAGTTTATCCATGATCATTTTTTCCAGCACCTGTTTGCGTAAAACGGCTTCTGGTGGCGCGGGTGTGTTACTGGCACGTATTCTTTGTGAGATGGTGGCCACTTCTTTATCGAGCTCTTGTTCGAGAATAATGTCCTCTTCTACAACGGCAGCGATTTTACCGAGCACTTCAGCCTGTACAGGAAAATAACTGAATAAGAGCGTGCCTAGCAACAATGGCATCAGGGTATTTTTCATCGTATCGTTATAAATCATTTTTTTGAGTTTTCCGGAAACCATAAATACTTTTTTGTAAGAATTGATCAACATCATCACCAAAGCCGGTTAAGCCTTTAAGTTCTATTTGAAAGAACACACCGTCTTGGCTGGAGCCCGGTACTGGTGTGCTAGTATAGACAACGGCTTGATTATTGATAATGGTTACGTTGTTCATGTAATGCCTAGCTAATAATCGAAAGCGCCAGCAACAGTTTTCTTTTTCTATACCGATGAAACCATCTGAAACCGTATCATAAAGTAATGAATATTGCAGGCGACCTAATAGGCTCCAGTCTTTGGCGATAGGCAGTCGGAAAGAGGTATCACCTTGGGTAATGTTGTTGCTACCATCGGGAATTAAAGGGTTTTTTCTGTAGAGATAACCAATATTTAAAATCTGATTGCTTTTATTTCTAAAATGGATATTGGCTTTAGTCCTTTCTATATCATTTCGGATAGGATTCCATTGCGCTCCGGTGTTAACTGATATTTGTTTGGACAGTTCGCTGGATAATTCTGTCACTAAATTAGATTCAGCATCCTTAGATACCCCCATATTAACCACGTTGCCATTAGATAGTGCCGTTGGTACTCCAATCTGGCGGTCACGAAAATAGAATATCTCCCCGACATTCAATTTAAGACGTTCTAAGCCGGTGTTGTCATCCATTAAGCGAGAGGTGAGGGCGGTGGTAATTTGATTAGCATCTTGTATACGATCACTACCACTAAAGCTATTTTCTCTAAACATGCTGTTAAACTGAAAATCGTAGAGCGCACTATCAAACACCGGTATATTGTTTTGATTGACCGAAGGGACGTATAAATAAAATAAACGTGGCTCTATGGTATGTGCAAAAGTGGTGTTGGCAAGATTGATATTTCGTTCTAAAGACAGGCCAGAGTCAGCAGAAAAAGTAGGTAGCGTTCTACTTAGGGTTGCTGGTGAGTTAGCTGCTCCATTATTAAGTGTGTAGTCAGTTTCTTGTAAAGAAAGTTTAGGCGTAAAAAATGTACTGGCCGTTTGTAATGGCATACTGATTGAAGGTCGGGTATTAATACGCTGACCCTCAACGATGTTGCTAGTATGCTGAAAATTCACCAACTCATTTTGCACTTCGGTGTGTAGCGGTAAGCCGCTAAAGTCATGAGCATAATTAAGGTTAAGCTGCGGTAACCTTCTATACGGTAAAGAGGTGTCTGGTGCGGCGGGATTAATAGATTGGTAGCTATCGGCTGCAGCGATAAAATTAAAGCCGTATTTATTATAATTGACGTTGGCAAAGCTTCTTAAGTAATTGTAGTTCGTAAAACCTAAGGCAGTACCCGTGGTGGCGATATAAGTATTATCTGAAACTAAATTCAAATCCATGTTTGAACTTAATGATGGATTAATTACCGAGCTGTTTTGTAATGATAGTAAATACCGTGAGGTATTCAGTTGGCTATCATTAGGCATATATTCGGCCCCTAATTTACCAGTAGCATATTCGGTTAAATAACGAAACTTACCAGCCATTAACGGGCCTCGGGATGATAATTCCCTAGGTGTTAAAGTAGCATCATAATTAGGAGCTATATTCCAATAGTAGGGGGCAGCTATGAGCGTGCCGCTATAGCGTGTGTTACTGAAAGTGGGCGAAAGAAAGCCGGAAAGACGTCTATCATCGATAGGGAAAGATAAGTACGGCGTATAAAATACCGGTGTGCCTTTGAACTCAATCCAGGTGTTTTTAGTCGTGCCTTGACCGGAAATTTTATCCATTTCCAATTCAGAGGCGTGTATCACCCAATCTTGGTTGCCGGGACGACAGGTGGTATAAGAGACATGGGTATATTGAGATAAGGTCTTACTTTTACGAAAGTAGGATTCGGCAAAGCCTCTTAAGGGTGTTGTGGGCGAAATAAATTCTACATCTCTAAGTTTAGCTTGGTCATTGGCTAGGTTGATAGTGGCCGCTTCCGTATGTAAGGCCAATGTATCTTCATGATAATAAACATCGCCCTCTAAATTCATAACATCTGAGACGTTGTCGTAATTGGCGATGTGTGAAATAGAGTGTTGGTCAGCGCGATTGATCAGTACATTGCCTGAATAATCACTAATTTCATTGTCAAAGATCTCAGCAAAATTAGATTTAACATCTAAAGGCGTAACTTCACGTAGATTTGAAGAAGAAATAAAGTTACGCTTTTTGGTAGGGCCTGCACCACAATTTTCCCAAGGATCATAAGGCAGTTGCGAGGTGAGTGTGCTAAAGATTTGCTCTTGCTGATGATTAAAAGCGGGATCCAATAAGCTCATCATGGGCTTTTTAAAGGTTTCAGGCTCATTGTTGTGTACTACCTCAGCGCCGACAACAACCGGACTGACTTGCTGCTCAGTTGTGCTAGCGTTTGTTTCTGCGGCAATAGGCTGACAATCCCAGGTGGCTTTCTTTGAACTAGAGCCACAATTCCATCCTGAGCGCTGCTTATTGTTACTTGCGGTGGCGGCTGGTAATGGCTGCTCGGTAGATGTCGGTTTAGTCGGCTTGGCTTGAATAGGGGCTGTAGCAACAATGGCAGGACTGACTGGCTTTACTTCAATAGGCTCAGCTTGACGAATCACAGCGGGAGCTTGCGCTGGAATTATAGGTTTAACTAGGGGCGCTGGTTCTATATTGGCTGATTTTACGGGTTCAGGTTCAGCTGCTTTAGCCGGATATAAATCTTCTATAGTCACTGATCCCGTTGCAGGGGCTTTAACAGGCGCTGCTTTTATTGGTGTAGGTGTGGACTCAGCGGTAGCTAGCTTTTTTTTTTCACCTACGCAGACCCATTCTTTGCTGTCTTTGTTTTGTTCGCAATTCCACGAGGCATCGTTGGCATGACTGACTGATGCAACTAGGGAGGGTAAAAAAATCAGAAATAAACGGCGAAGCATAATAGATGGCATTAAGTTTAGTGGCGTTACAGAAGGTAAATCGAATAGAATGCTAATGCAGCATTTTACCTTAATTTACCCCAGCATTATAACTAAACTCATTAAAATAACGATGTTCGACGATTTAAGAACAATATCACTGCTCGATTGGCTAGAAAATGACTTGTTAATGATCGTTGATAGCTGCGAATTGGCCTCTAGCGATGCTAGTTTTAGGCGCTATTTTAGAATTAAAACCCCCGAAGGTTCATTTGTGGTCATGGATGCTCCGCCAGATAAAGAAAATACCGAAGCCTTTATCCGCATAGCGCACTTATTGGCTGGGATTACTGTTAATGTACCGATTATTTTCCAACAAAATACTGTGGAAGGCTTTTTACTACTAGAAGATTTTGGCTCGCAGTGTTTCTTAGATCAGTTAACCATAGAAAATGTGACAAGCTTGTATGACAGTGCTTTCCATGCCTTGTTGTTAATGCAGTCACAAACAGCCATTGAACGCTTTGGCTTGCCGGCTTATAACGAAGCATTATTGCAACGAGAGCTAGTTATTTTTGAAGAGTGGTTTTTGCTTGAAAGCTTAGACACATCTATTCCAGTTAATCTATGGGACAGTCTATGTGATGTGCTGATTAGCTCGGCTTTAGAGCAACCACTGGTGTGTGTGCATAGAGATTATCATTCGCGTAACTTAATGTTTACGGCAGATGATTCACCGGGCATCATTGATTTTCAAGATGCTGTTATTGGCCCTATCACTTACGATCTAGTGTCATTATTGCGAGATTGTTATATCAGTTGGTCACCCGAACTTATAGCACAGTGGCGCAGCGACTATTATCAGCGCTTAATTGCATTAGATTTAATTGCCGTGAGTCCAGAACAATTTAAACGTTGGTTTGATTTAATGGGTTTGCAGCGACATCTTAAAGCCATCGGTATTTTTTCAAGATTACATTTAAGAGATGGCAAATCAACTTATCTTAATGATATTCCGCGCACCTTAACTTATGTACTCACTGTTTGTGCCGACTACCCAGAGTTGTCGAACTTTTTAGCGTTCTTGCAGGAGCAGGTTGTGCCAGCTTATGAAACCTTCAAACAGAGCCCTTTATCATGAAGGCTATGATCTTAGCGGCAGGTCGTGGAGAAAGAATGCGACCATTAACCGATCATACGCCTAAGCCTTTACTAAAGGTTGCGGGTCGTGCGCTGATTGAACATACCCTTAGTCAATTAGTAGCAGCAGGCTATACAGACATTGTGATTAACCATGCCCATCTTGGACAACAAATCGTTGATTATTTAGGCGATGGTCAACGTTATGCTGCCAACATTCAATATTCACCTGAAGGTGAGTTGGGTTTAGAAACGGCTGGTGGCATTATCAATGCGCTACCCTTATTGGGGGAGGAGGTGTTTTTAGTAGTCAATGCAGACATCGCCACCGATTTTCCGTATGCTCAACTTAAAAATCAACCCATTGATTTAGCGCACTTAGTGCTCATTGACAATCCAGCCCATCACCCACAAGGTGATTTTAGTCTTGATGAGCTAGGTCGGTTGTGTGAGTGCAGGTCAGAACAACTTACCTTTAGTGGTATCGGTCTTTATCACCCAGATTTGTTTAAAGGCATAGAGAGTGGCTACCATAAATTAGGGGGATTATTACGAGAAGCCGTTGAGGCGGGGCGCGTTACTGGTCAGTATTTCCCAGGATTCTGGATGGATATTGGCACACATGAGCGCTTACAGGCACTAGAAATATTAGGTTGGCCTGAAAATAAGTCGAGGTTATTTTAATCAGCTCAGCAGATTTGATAATTATCCTTAGCTCGCAAAGCTATTAGGCGTCTTTCTTAAATACAATCATCACGCAATGCGCTGGACTTCCACGCTTTGCTAGAAAATACAGATGCGGAAAGCAGGAACTTGCAAGGCAGCATTCCCAAGTGGTATTTGGGAATAAGCCGCAATAGCAGACCAGTAACTTACTGGGCTACCCGTCTTTGCTTACATGACGAAAATTAGAAAAGAGATCTATTAAGAAGTGCGCTGGAGCAACTCTCTTACAAAGACAGTTGCAAAGATTACTCCATCGATACGTGAAAGGCTCATTGATTCAACTGAGCCCACAAGTGCCAATCTGATAATAGCTTATACTTTAATGTTTAGCTTGCGTGCTGTTTTTGTTATCGAGTAAGCCGCGCATAAATTCCTTCATTTCTGCAAAAGGAATTTGATCTTTGCTATAAATTCTTGCTCTAGGAGGCAGGCCGCCACGACTTAGAATTTCTTCATTAGATAAGCCGCTGATTACGATAATCGCTAGCTTATTTAAAATATTTGACTTACTTAAGGCATCCAGCATAGAAAAGCCATCCAATCCGGGCATATTAAGGTCAATAATCAGCGCGTCAGGGGTCTTTTGAGTGATATTAATAAGCGCTTCATAACCACTACTAAAACACTCCAATTTGATAGGCATTTGCCATGATTGAATAGTGTAGTTATACAGTCTTAGCATCGCCTCGTTGTCTTCAACGGCAACGACTCTTAATCGCGCGTCAACAACTTCAGGAGGACTAGAATCTATTTCTTGGCTTGAAACAAAGCGGTCAAATGATTCTGTGGTGATACGTCGATGTCCACCTGGTGTTTTCCAGCCTTCAAGTAAACCTTGTTCTACCCATAGTTGTACAGAGCGGATAGTGACTCCTAATTTTTTTGCTACATCGTGAGTAGTCATTAAATTGAGTGCAGTTAGAGCAATTTTATGGCGCAATTTTATTTAATCCTTTGAGTTATAAAGCGAGCAAGACGCTCGTTTTTAATTATCGTCGATAACTTGGTATAATATTATAACCATTCTTTATTTATTTTAAACATAAAAGAGTTGTTTTGTAAATTACATTAAGAGTACTGAAAGGTTTTGTAATGTTAACAGCAGCAGTTGCAGACCCACTCTAAATATCTTTACTTTATCTTTTTGTGCTAAAAAAGATGATTTTTAGAGAAAAATAGACCTATTTTCCAACTATTCTTCATTTTAAACAAAGGCGGGTAGGTCGAGTATGCGGCGCTCTCGTTGTTATAAAAAAATGTTTCAATGCACATGATTCTGGGCATGGACTGCCGATATCTAAGCTATTACTCGATGTTCAAGTTTTTATAACTTGTTGATTTGTAATAAAACGGGCGGAAATTAAGTTTTATTATAAATCAAGGTGTTATGGTTTTTTGCTATTTGATAACTCGCAAAATAACCTCACAAACCTAAATTTCATGGCTTTTAACTTACTGTTTTTAAATGCTTATTTAAAAACTTGAACATCGAGTATTA
>CAIVYW010000423.1 GCA_903910205.1 uncultured Methylococcaceae bacterium
AGGACCACCTCTTAGGACCCCACCTTTGACCGACAAAATGACGGATCTTGCCATTTCCTGTCATTTGTATCATAGTGTTTATCCATACTTTAATAAGCGGAGAAACACTATGCAAAGCATGAATATTTCCCTACCAGATCCACTAAAGCAATTTGTAGACTCGCAAATTGCACAAGGTCGTTATAGTAGTACTAGTGAATATATGCGCGAATTGATTCGTGCAGATGAAAAACTCAAAGCCGAAGAGCAGTTAGAGGCAAAATTATTAGAAGGTCTAAATAGCTCTGAAAGTCAGCTTGCTAAAGAAGACTGGAAAAAAATTCGTAACGCAGCTCTTAATATTATTGAGTCTAGGAAGGCAAAGCGTTAATGCCAAAAATTTATAAGCGCAAGATAGCTGAAAACGATCTTGTGGATTGTTACATCTACCTCGCAGAAAACGTTAGCCTTGCTATGGCCGACCAATTTTTAAAAAATGCTGATGCTTTAAATCCATTAATGGGTTCGCCATTAATACTACAGAATCCAATGTTTTCCGGTATGCGAAAATGAAGAGTTAAACAATTCATCAATATTCTCATTTTTTATATGCCTCGCAATGACGGCGTGTCTATTGTACGTGTTATTCATGGCTCACAAAATTGGTGGGAATTACTTGGGCTAACTTAAAATTACGTAAGTCATAGTGCGATTTGAGGATGCAGCCTACATGGCGAGGTTGATGGCTTCGATGAAAGATCTGCGCGTAGGCTGAATATAATATGGCTCAGCGGCGGCAATACCGGAAGAACTAAAAGGGGGCTAACTCACTGTTATTGATTGGTTTATAGCGGACGACCATGAAGATAAAGCATATCTTGAGAAAGATCAATCTCATCATTCCATACAACAGTACCGTAGCAATATAAGCTTTCATGAAAAGATTCTGTTCAGTCAACGCTGAAAAAGCAGGATAAGAAAGTAATGGTTTCATATCAAACCAGCGACGCTCCCCATTTTCGAAAACCGTCTCTAGGCAATAATCGGCTAGTGGTTTTAATTGCACTACATCAGGTGTCATAGTCACAACTCAGCGCAAAGGATCGATTTTAAAAGGTGTCTGACCATTTGTAGCCAAATACCAATCAGCCATTAGCTCATCTTGATGCAATTCTATCCACGCCTGCATGAAGTAACTGATTGTTTTATAAGAAAGCTTTTATTACTAAAGATAATATACCTGCTATTAGAAATCCTATCATCCATTTTAACAAAGCAAACTGCCCATATTGCTCGACCATTTTTAAGCGAATCGATTGAATATCATTACGAATGTCTTTGATGTCGTTTTTAGTAGCAAGCTCTACTTGAGTGATTTCATCAAGAAAATCTTTCTGTGCCTCTGCAAAAGCTTCCGCTTGATTTCTGGGTATTCCAGATTGCTCAAGACGTTGAGCAAATTTTAGCGTATCGAATGTAATCGTTGACATAACACATTCCAGAAAATTTTAAGATGACGGCAATATAACAAATAAAAAATTTATTTACAGTCATAACAACTAGTATGGGAATAACTGCTAAAGATGTGGTAATGGGACATATTAAATGCATGCGAACCCTTTATTTGTGGTTTGAGCCTTACTGGGTAAGATTTGGATGACGCAAGTGCTCTCTTATTAACAGTTCAAATGCGTTTTTCAGCATCTTGATAAACTTTTTCTTTGTCTCTTTTACCAGCAGCAATGACCGTAACTGATACAATATCATCATCTACCCGATAAACTATTCTATACCCTAGTTGCCGGAGCTTTATTTTGTAGCAATCTTTCATTCCAGAAAGAGCTGATGACTTTAACCTAGGCTGCTCTAAGCGTTCGGCCAGTTTCTTTTTAAACTGAGATTTTATACTACCGTCCAGCTTATTCCATTCAATTAAAGCGAGTTCGTGAAACCTTAATTTAAAGGTCATCTAAACTTAACTCAACAAAGGGTCCCTTTGCACGTTCAAGGATTATTCTTGTATCTTCTAAATCTTCAAGCTTTGCTAAAAGTTTTTCATAATATGCAGCAGGCAATAGGTAGGATTCAGGCCGGTTGTGATTGAGAATTGCAATAGGACACTCATCTG
Source organism: uncultured Methylococcaceae bacterium (assembly GCA_903910205.1). Taxonomy (GTDB): domain Bacteria; phylum Pseudomonadota; class Gammaproteobacteria; order Methylococcales; family Methylomonadaceae; genus Methylobacter_C. The sequence goes on from CAIVYW010000423.1 coordinate 2,108, forward strand.
ATTGTTTAATTATGGAAGCATAATTACGCTTTAATTCGGTAACGCTAACAGTTGTATTGGCAAATACAGTATCCATCATAACTCCAATTTGATGCTTATTAGGATATCAAATATAACATCTTTTTAATAAGTACCTAATATGTATTTTAAATTAAAAAAACATTAAATAGTGGTCTGCGCCCTATTGTTCTTCGCAAAAAAAACCTCACGAGAAAAGTCCAGGTGAGGGTTAGTTTATGTATCTCTGTTTAAGGTGGATTGCTTAGCGCGAATCCACCCTACAGATTTATACGCCGTACGGCCGTAAAACTTTCTGCCCGTGCC
>CAIVYW010000424.1 GCA_903910205.1 uncultured Methylococcaceae bacterium
AAGGTTAATATCTCGACGGCATTACCATTAATACGATAAACAAAGCTGTATTTTTGATACACCACGCGGCGCACATCGTCGCCAAACTCAGGCATTAGGGTGCCGGATTCAGGGAATTGGCCTAATAAAGTGATTAACCAATCTTCAAAGCGTTGCAGGTAATTCAGCACACATTGATTAGATAACTGCTGTTGATATAAGTAATCGGCAATTTCTTCTAAACGTTGTTGGGCGCGGGGAGAAAAACCAATGCGGTAATTATTCATATGTCTTACGTAGTGCCTGCATTACATCTTGCAATGGCATGGCTTCACCGGCATCTAATTGGGAGATAGAAATGCCTATATCCTGTTTAATGTTACGTTGCTGAACAAAATCGGCAAAAGCAGTTACAAGCGACTGTTTATTATTGCCGTAAAGTTGCTTAAGGCTTTCTTCAAGCTCAGGGTTGTTAATTTCTATGTTTAACATGTTGGACTCCGATGTTTAATTGCATCTATTTGAAATTGGCAACAGCATGACCCTGGGTTTGTTCTTCCGCCGTAGTGATGTTGTAGGCAAGAGCTTCTTTTTAAGCTTCGATTATCCCTGCTGTTTGTTTACCTACAAATAAAGCGTAATCAGCAAGGCCGACTGTAAATTCAGTGACACGTATTGGCTTGTCAATTGTATTTTGCGCACGAACCGAACAGATATGTAGGGTGGGTAAACAGTTTTATCGTTTGCCCACCATTTGCTGATATAAACGGTGGGCAGAAAAAAAGTTGTCTATTCTACTTGGCTACTCATCAGCAAATAAAGAAAGTGAGAATCCATCATTATCTAACTCTTGTAAGGCCACTTGCCTTTTTTCAATAGCTGATTTTGATTCAATTTGTTGATCAAGCACTCGTTTAACATTACCAATACATCGTTTTGCATCGTCATAACCTTGATCAATCCATTGGTTAATCTTGCTCGCTTTAAAGCCCAACAAATCTTTAATCATCGCTTCTTTGGCAATGGGTTGCTTAGGACGAACTTCTAATATGGTTGTATTTGGAAAATCATAACGATTCCATAAACTTCCATCCGTCAGGTGCGTAACGATAATGTGAGTACAGTTTTCTTTCTCTATCAACGGCGTAATAGGTGTATTGCCTTGAGCTTTCTGCCACCCCCCTAAACCCCCATCTGAATAGGATTTTCCGTTGATTTTTTGTGCTGCGAAAAGAAACGGTAACGCTGCCGAAGCAAAGATAATGTCTTGTTGCTGCTCTATAGGAAAAGACTGCACATGAAAGAATTCGGAGGCTTTTGTATCGCTAATGCCTGTTGCCGCCATTATGATATTGAATAAGTCTACGTCTACGCCGTCGGATTCATAGGCAGAAACATATAGAGGCAAACCATTGTGTAACTGATGTTGGGTGATGTAACGGTTGATCAAATCCCGAATAGGAGAATGATCTAGTATACTTATTTCAAAGCCGTCTAAATAAGAAATACCCTCAAAAACGCCAGAATCTTTTATTTTCTCATAGGCCAGTTTTATCTCCATAGCCACGGGAGATAAGCGCTCAGCCCCCATTAACATAGCAAAACCTAAGTACGGAATAATAGAAGAGGTATTAAGTTTTAAGGGGGATTCAATCGCGAGTAGTTGCCATAAATGCTCAAGTTGTTCACTAGCTTCATTTAAGTTTTTTGCATTTGCGATAATCGCGCCATTCAATGCGCCTATACTTGCGCCTGAAACCGCTTGAATATTTATTCCCGCTTCTGCCAGAAAACGTACAATCCCTACTTGGTAAGCTCCCTTTGCACCACCACCGGATAAGACCAGTCCGATTTTAGAAATATTGGTTTGCATAACGCGCCTCGAAATCAAAACTAAAACGGTGAATAGCATTTTGCATATCAAGCATTATCGGTATATTTAAATTTTGTAAAGAATCTTTTGGGTTTGGATTATTGGCTAATTGATTCAAACCCCAGACCATAGGCATCTCGTCGTGGGGCGCACCATCAGTTAAATAAGCAAGCATCTCTCGGTAGTCACCGTGTAAGTTTTGTAGTTGAGACTTGGTGTCATCTTGCCAAATATAAATTGACCGTGAATTTCCCCACTCACATTTAAGTTGAATTAAACTCTTATCCTGAACCTGCTGGACTAAACGTTTGATTTCTGAGTGCTCTAAGCCACACTTTCGGCAATAGTTGCCAAAATCGCCCCAATACAATTCGTCAAAAACAAGAAATAAACGCACCAAAATAGGATAGTGATCTAAACGCCCCGCTTTCCATTTATCAAAAACGGCTTCAATTTGTTGAGTCGCTAAACGCCCAGAATCGACTTGATCAAGGCGTGCCGATAACTGTTGATGGTCATTCTTCATGTCATCTAATTGCACCATGATTCCAGTAACTTGCTGCTTTAAATTTTGATGGCGCTCTAACAATATGAGCAAACCTTTTCGTGTTTCGACTAACTTATCGCTTACTTTTGCTATGGCTAAATCACTTTGTATTTGTTGATCTTGTAAGTTTTCTAGCCATATCGAAACTGTTTGCAATGATTCAGTGACGTGTTCATTGATGGTGTTTTGACGCAATGCACTTTCACCATTCAAGCTACTCCAAGTTCGCGTAAAAAAATCACCATTTACTTTGATTTGAACGCGTATGTGCTCAGCCGTGACTTCCAGTCCATTGACGAAATCGATCAAGGCTTTTTCTGTCAGTTGCGGATGTTCGCTGATTAAGGTATCAAGAATCACTAGATTTTGAGTCATTATTTAACCTAAGTTGCTTTCAATAACTTTGATGTCATTGGCTTGCTTTTTATTGTTAGTCATCAATAAGCTCATTTTATGGCTAAGTTTTTTTTTATCATCTTGAGCGAGTCGGTTAGTTGCCATGCTATTGATCAACAAGTCACGGTATCGTGCTAAGTAGTTAGTTAAACCGTTAATGTGTTCTTCAATCGTAGGCTCAAATTCGCGTTTTAAATAATCTTGGAATTGCGTTGTGTGGTCTTTTTTGTAAGCATTGATTTGACTCGTAACATTGTTGCGGATTATGGTTGTATCAACTTGATAGATCTGTTTTACAACAGTTATTTCGTCCCAACCCCAGTCGTTAGTATCAAACCATCCACATATAGTGCCCCAAACTCCATCGGTTCTCTTATAACGTGTTGTGTTTTTAGTTTTGCTAGTTAAGCCATCAACTAATAAATTGTTCCTATCAAACTCTTTAGAAGCTAAATTTAACGTTGGTAAAAATAAATCTAATTGAAATCCGCTATCCCCCAGCTTTTCTTTTGCCTTGTTTAGTGTATCGGAGGCCGCTTTGTTAATGTCCTTAGATATGTCGCCAGCCATTTTTGAAATCAGGGAACTAGATTTTTCGCTAAACTCGCTAGATAAATTCTCAAAAATATTTACAATGGCGTTTTGAATAGATTTACTTAAGTTTTGCGCCTCTAATTGGTTATCAAAAGAAATTATTGGATTGTTTTTGTCAAAATCAAAATCCTTGTTATGTTTTTTTGTTATATTTTCTTTTCGAGTTTTTTTTCTATCAACAGTACCTAAGCTTAAAATGGAGGCTGCATAATCTCTAAAGCTCGAATCTTTTTGAGCAAGATGGAGTTTCTTTAGTTGTTCGCGGTTATTTTCTGACTGAACTTCTTCTAGTACCTTTCCGTCATCAAAAAGAATTTTAATGTCTTCTTCAATACGTTGACAATGCTTGGAAATTAATTTATTAAGTTCTTCACTCAATTCACCTAAGTTCTTTGTTGCGGTATTAACAACGTTTTTTCTTACTTCTTCGAACTCATTGATGTTTGTTTCCAATGAATTAATTGCTTCAGTAATTTTGTTTATATCGATGGTGATTGATGTATTGAAAATAGAACAGGTATTTGTTAATTCTCTATGCCATTCAACCAACTTTATTATGGCTGATTTTACGGTTTTTTCTGCCGCTGTATCATGTGCTGTTTCAATCATTCCCTTTAATGGCTCATTAAAACGGCTTTGCTTCCAAAGAGCATTAGCACTTTTTTCAACAACCTCTTTATTATCCCTAAAGTCTTCCCAGAGTGTTGACATAGCAAGACTACCGAAATCATTCACCCACTCTTCTTGTTCGAAATTTGGTAATTTACCGTAAATGTTTAAATTATATTTAGCACGATTGGCTAAATAAGCTTTCTGTGCAGAGATCGGATAAACTTGTGATTGTTCTATTTCTTTACGCATCAATGTGTTAACGACAAAGGCTTTAAGCTCATCTTCTTTCATTGAATTACTATTCAACTGGTCGAATTTATTGATAAAAAGATAGAGATTGTTTTTTGATAACTGCTTAGTCACTTCATGCAATTCATTGCGTACGTGTTCTTCAGCATTGGATTTTATTTGAGTATAATCAATAATCAAGCCCACAGCAGAAGCTTTTTCTAATTGTGTCTTAAACACTTTACATAAGGCTTCACTCTGTCCAAATTCATTGGGGCCTGGTGTGTCTAAAATAGCCAAACTGCCTTGTGCCGTATTCGCTTTGCCTTTTAAATGAAAGAATTCAATTTCAATGACAGGTAAATCGTTAAGATTTTCATACTCATGGTAAGGCGGTTTAATCGAAATTAAAACCTCATTTGCCAAGCGCATTAAATCGTTCAAATGTTTGAGAAACAGGAAAATTTCTTGTTGCCCTTGATACTCGTCTTTAAAGTCATAGCCTTTATTTTTCAGTAAATAATCGATAAGCTCTTTAGCCTCAGACTTGTAGAGATCGATATATCCAGTGGCGTTAGCTTGTACTAGAGACTTTAATTTAATGGCAATTTGTCTGCTTAAATCTTCCAAAGGTTTTAATTTATTAAATCTTAAAACGGGTTCAGCTTGACCGTGTTTATTGCGAATTAACGTCGGCAATGTAGTCATTGGCGTGTTTCTATTAGGCAATATTTCTGTACCAACAATCGCGTTAATGGTTGTCGACTTGCCCGCTTTCATTGTGCCAACAAAGGCAATAACGACCTCCATTTTCTCTAATTTCTGTAGCTCATTTTCGATATGCTTAATGCCTTCGATAAAATAGTCTTTTGATTTACTTGAGTCACTGGCTGATTTTTCATTATCAAATAGGTGGGGTAATTTTAAAACTTCATTAAATAAGCTTTTTTCAATGTTGCATAGACGTTGAATTTCTTCGGAAAAAATAGCGTATTGGTTTTTTGCTAAATCCTCTACAACAAGTGCTTTGTTAGTTGCTGTTAATTCAATGGGCGCTGATAACGCATTTTCTTTAGATAGATACATAGTTAGTTTTTTTTGTATAAATTAAAATTACTTAGAATTAAGGCGAAGCGTTAAATTTGCCAGCAATTCAGAGCATTCTAGCGCAGCCTACAAATCAATGACTTAATGGGTATTAAAA
>CAIVYW010000425.1 GCA_903910205.1 uncultured Methylococcaceae bacterium
CTAAACAAGGTGGACAACCTGCTAAACATATCTCAGACCTAAAGTAGCTATAACTCGACGTGCTAAATATATAGCAGACCCGATAGTAGCTATAGCACGGCGTGCTAAACATATCTCAGACCTAAAGTAGCTATAACTCGATGTGCTAAATATATAGCAGACCCGATAGTCGCTACTGCACGGCGTGCTAAACATATCTTAGACCTAAAGTAGCTATAACTCGACGCGTTAAACATATAGCAGACCCGATAGTAGCTACAGCACGGCGTGCTAAACATATCTCAGACCTAAAGTAGCTATAGCTCGACGTGTTAAACATATAGCAGACCCGATAGTAGCTACTGCACGGCGTGCTAAACATATCTTAGACCTAAAGTAGCTATAGCTCGACGTGTTAAACATATAGCAGACCCGATAGTCGCTATAGCACAACGTGCTCAATATTTATCAAACTTCAAAGGAAATACAACACGACCTTCAAAACCTAGCTTTACCGAGCAATACCAAGAACAGAGCTTTTTAAACTTAAGCTAACGTCAGAGATTCCTATCATGAAAATCATCCAAACTAAACTAGACTTCGTTCAATTTTCACCTATAGAAAAAGTAAGTTTTTACCGTAATATCATTATTAAATTCACTGGTAACCCTCGCTTTCTAAAACCTGATGTGTCAATGCTCGACGCCAGCGCAGCCGTCGATGCCTTAGAAAAAGCCATCATGGCAGCAAGTGATGGCGGACGCACCAGTATTTCGGAAATTCACGACCAAAAAAACTCACCGATACACTATTTCGTAGCTTAGAGGCCTGACCTACGCGACTACTGCCCAGCGTTTTTATCAGCCAAAGGTGGGCAAACGATAAAGCTGTTTGCCCTAAAGCGGTAAGGGAACGTATTAGCAATCGCGACGTTTTGCTGATTTCTCAAGCAGGACTACGGTAGCATCTTTTCCAAAGCAGCCTCTCCCCACTCATGATTTAGCAAACTGTCTTCGCAAGGCAAACAATAAGCCAAAAAAAGCCAGCGCTATAAGGGCTTGAATACCTGATAAGCGCCAGCAAGCTGTGTCATCTTGCAGGGCATTAAAGACAAAGCTTGGTAGCGGTGCGGATTCATTAGCAGACCAAGGACTATTAGCCATAATGCTTGGCACAAAGCGTGCTCGCCATTGATCTTCAAAGTGATTAACCTGAGCTATAAAATCGGCATAACGCGGTGCATCTAAACCCGCTAAGCGATCGGCCATTAAGACCATGGCTAAAGCAGGCGACAGCCCAGACCAGCGCTCTAGGAACTCAAACTGGCTTTTACGCGCCGCATCAAAACTAACCATCAAGGGTCGTATTTGGCTATCTAGCTCCAAGCCTGCGGGTAAGGAACTAATTTCGCGGGCTAATTCTGTCGTCGGCGGCGTAATTTCCGGATGATCGGCGTACCACTTGCTTAACAAACTTTGTCGCTGCTGATTACTGAGTTCTTGAAAATGACGGATATCAATAATAGCGGTCAAGCGTGAGGGCATGGCACTATGTTGATTAGCAGCAAACGCTAAGCCCGCCGGTACGGCAAAGGTTAGTATTAACCAAACGCCTAGCATGACTAAGGCTGCCGCCCCCGAAGAAATCCGTAGCAATAAAGCTAAGCCTGCAATAGCAAACCACAGCAAGGCATAACAACTAATAAAGACTAGCCACTGCCCTAGTGCAGCAAGGCTTGCGCCAGAATCTAAGGCAAAAGTAATAGCTGAGCTTAGGAACATGAGTATCAATACTAAGCCAAAGCGCATTGCCAAAGCCGTAAAGACCAACATCCAAGGCTTTGTGCTTTGTGTACAGACTAAGCGCCAAACGCCACTTTCTCGATCTTCCTGTATCAAACCATAACTTAAGGCAATGATAAGCAGCGGTGTAAACAAAGCTAATAAGGTTGCAAAATCCAAAAAGCCTAATTCGTGCATTAAGGGATTAAATAAAGGGTCGCTGCTGCGACCATCAGTATGGCGATTACGAATTGAGGCGTTAATAGTCGTGCTTATAAAATCCAATTGACTCACATTAAGTGCCAAGCCACCCAAGACCGGCATGTGCAAGGCTTGTGCCTTAGAACCTAAAGCATAAGCGCTGGCTTTTTCAGCGGATTCATGGACTTTTGGCGCGTCATGCATTTCTGCTTGATTAACCCCCGCGTGAATCATAACCGGTACCGCTTGCGTATGCCGATATTCGCGAGCGACTAGGCCAGACCAAGTAGCACTCACTGTCATCAGTACAAAAAACAAAGCTAGCACCCACAAATTAAGGGGGTTGCGGCTAAAGCGTAGCCATTCTATCGGAATCAAGGTCATCATGGTGTCAATCTCTTAGCGGATAAGGACAATAATAACAGTGCTAATAGTAGCCAAGCCGTCAAAACGACTAGATCTAACTGTGCCTGTTGCAAAGCAAACCGGCTATCAGGCGGGCTATAGCTAAAGTCTTTTACGCTACGCCAATCAGCTGCCTCCCCTTTGGCATTGCGTTCAGTGCCATGGCTACGCTCTCTGTCCCAATCTTCGGTGAGGTTAATAAAATAATGGCGATATTCTTCTGCAGCGTCTTCAAAATGACGTTGATGCCCTAAATCCATACCGGCTAAGGTCATGGACAAAGAGCGCATAGCTAAGCTTGGGCCTAAGCTAGAGCCGATAAGCGTTAAGTGCTGTTGCCGTAAAAAGTTATCACGCAAGCGATCAAAATGTAGGGCATGGACACGACTAGAGTAATGATCATTAAATTGACGATTTAACGACACAAAACCCACGGGCAATTCGTCTTTACTATTGACGTGATACTGCGCCAATAATTGTGCTTCAAAAGCCTTGTTACGCTGCTCGTGATTGCCGTCGTCATTAATACCTAGTTCGATGTCTTGCTTAATCGCCGACCAAAAAACCTCAGCACTAGGATTAGATGACCAAGATTGAGCTATGACCGCACCCAAGCGCGGGCCAATGAATACCGAGCCTAGCCAGAAAGCCAGTAAAAAGAATAAAGTAACGCGACTGGTTTTAAAATAAGCCGAAGCGGCAATAGCAAGAGCTGCAAATATCGCGTAATACAACAAAAATGACAGTAACAACAAACCCAGACGCACAGCTTCATCAGCACTTAAGTTAAAACTGTCTTGTAGCAGTAAAAAAGCCAATAGTAAGGCGGGCGACAACACCAAACTAAACGCCGCTAATAAACCCAGCAATTTACCAAACACTAAAGCTTGGGTATTCAGTCCCAAACTATGCAACATACGCAAGGTGCCGCGTTCACGTTCTTGACTGATGCTATTAAAGGTTAAAGCCACGATCAGTAAAGGCAGTAAAGCATAGAGTACAAAGCTGGTGGTCATTTGCCCAAAACGATGAGCCAGTGTTTCATCGGCGCTAGGATTAAAGCGTTCAAAATTACGTTTGTGCGGCTCTAGCCATAAAGATTGACCGATAAAAGGTCTTAAGCCTGGATCTAAGGCGGCTACGGCTGTATCGGGTTTAAAGACATAAATACCGTAATGGGCCGCTGCATGGGGGTTCTTAACGCTTTGCGTATCCCATTGTTGTTTAGCAGTGATGCCGACACTCAGCTTTTCAGCACGTAGCTGTTGGGTCTGTAGAGTCGAGGACAATAAAAAGCCAACAAAAATCACCAGCAATGAACAACCCAGTATCAATAAGCGGCCATCACGCAAGGTAGAAACAAATTCTTTGTGGACAATAGCGCCTATCATGCCAAGCCTCGGGCATGAGCCAGATACTTATGCTCTAACTCATCATGCTGCACAGTATGAGCATCAAATTCTTCGACTAAACGGCCTTGCTTCATGATGCCGATACGATCAGCCACTTGTTTAGCATTAAATAAATCATGAGTGGCCATTAACACCGCCATACCTAAATCGGCTGCCGCCCTGATGCGATTGGCAAAATCATTAGCGGCACTGGGATCGAGTCCTGAGGTTGGTTCATCTAATAACATAGCTTTTGCATTTTTGGCCGAGGCAATCGCCAAACCCACTTTTTGACGCATGCCTTTGGAATAACTGCCTACACGTTTAACGTGGGCATCGGCTTGCAAACCACTATCAGTTAATAACTGCCGCGCTAACTCTGTGCTAATACTAATGCCCGCTAAGGTGCAGAAAAACGTTAAGTTTTCTACACCAGTCATCAATTCATATAAGGCCACGTTTTCGGGTAGATAAGCAATCTTGGCTCGGACTAAGGCTGAATGCTCATGAGCTGACAGCCCTTCAATCAACACCTCACCACTAGTCGGACGGTTAAAGGTTAAAAAGGTACTAATCGTGGTGCTTTTTCCAGCGCCATTACCGCCTAATAAAGCATAAACACAGCCTTTAGGTACACAAAGATTTAAGGAATCGATGGCGAGATGTTGTTTGTAATGAACGATTAAGTTTTTTGCTTCTAGTACAGGAACAGGCATAGTCATGGGTGGGATCATCCAAATAAACAGAGTATCGTAAAACGGAGCCTTTCAAAGACTGCGTTTAAGTCAGGGAGGCATATATACTGGGAAAGATTAATACAGAAGCTCTAGGTGGGTAAAGCATTAATTATTAAAGATTAAAACTAAGCACTTGCTCTTCTCGGCTTGGCATAATGCGCAAATAAGTCATATCACCTATATTTTTTTAAAAGTAAGTGATATGACCTATTTTTAAAAAGAAGCTCTCGTAACTTAATGAAAGCTAGTGATATTTATATGGCATAGGTATTGCATTATAGAATGCCGATATCTTCACGGACTAACTGCTCTTAGCGCAAGACAGTGCTTTCAGTTACTGCAAGCTAAGAGGTCTGTTTGGAACAAAAAAGCTTTAGCTGTTTTACAAAGCAATAGCTGAAGTCACGTAAGTTGGCTTGCCTCTTTTGGCAAGCCACACTACTCGGCATTAATGTTGGGTTAACGATAAAGCCATTAACCCAAGCTACGCGACTACACAAGTTTTATTTATCAACATGGTGGGGTGGCAATGGCACGTAGGGGCGTATGCAATACACCCCTAACTTGTTTGTAACTTCGGTGCAGAATTCTGTCTGCCGTATTTGACGATATTAAAATTCTAAGGAACGAGCACAACACACTTCGGCAACTATGATTTTAAAAATCTCCCCCAGCCCCCCTTTTTTCAAAGGGGGGAGTTAGATGCTACTTGACTACATTATTTCGTACTTATTCCTAAGTCGCTTTGATAAGTAACCTGAATGGTCGACTTTAAGCTAACGAGCAAAAGCACATTACATCCAGCACTCAATACTTAAGTGCTCAATGCGCTGAAAATGCTTGTGATTATTTGTAACCAATGCAAATTGATGAGCTTTAGTAATGCTTGCTATCATTAAATCCATATCCGCAATCATGATTCCTTGACGTTTTAGTGTTGCCTTGTCTTGCGCAAAAATCTGACTGGCTTTTTCATCAAACTCTAAAATCGAAATTGCAGACAGCAAGCCCGTTACTTTGGCTAAGTTTTGTTCTAATTTAGCTGAATTATAAGCCCCATATAAAAGCTCAGTGTAATTTATGCGCGTGGTAAACAACATGTCTACGGCACAACTAGTTAATTTCTCTACAATTTCAGGCTTACCCTTTAAGAAGTAAATCAAAATATCACTATCAAGTACAACATTCATAAACTAAACTCGACATCCTTAATTGTTTTGTCACGCTGAATGGACTTTAATAAATCATCGGCATCATCTTCTGACAAGGTACCGGCAAATTGCAGTAAATTATTTTTTTTATGATTAACTTTAGCGGCAAATTGCAAAATGGATTGCTCGACGATGTCCGTTTTGCTGGTATGTAAATCCTGAGCCAGTGCAGCAATAGTCTTCAAAACGACTTCATCAAGTCTAAAA
>CAIVYW010000426.1 GCA_903910205.1 uncultured Methylococcaceae bacterium
ATTAAAGCGGTCATTGATGATTTTGAAAGCGCCCTATTAGCCGCCAAAGACGGCGCCCATAGTGCCATTGCGATTAGGAATGATAAAGAAGTCGTAGCCGATGAATTGTTTAGAAATTTAGCCGCCTACGTTAATACCATCGCCAGTGGTAATGAAACGCTTATCATCCAAAGTGGTTTTCATGCCTCAAAACAACCGAGTCAGTAAAATCGTAATTTGAAGTTTTGAATGATTGCCCATCTATTTAATTAGCGGCATTGTTTATAGTTTGATCGGCGTACAAATTTAGATTTGTACGCCGCTACAATAAGCCATTAAAGTTGAGTATTGGCATCACTCCTCATGCTGGACGCGGTTTGCAACCCCGATCGAAACGTTTAGATGCACCCAAACGGCGTTATATAACCAAAAGGGCTATCAACTTAGGAATGAGCACGAAATAATGTAGTCAAGTAGCATCCAAATCCCAGCACCCCTTTGAAAAATGGGGGGGGGTAAAATCATAGTTGCCGAAGTGTGTCGTGCTCGTTCCTAAGTTGGTAGCCGATTTTAACGATGAAATATTGGCGATAGGCGCAGCCTACTGGGTGAAGTTAGTTGTGATGTGCTGATGGAGTAGGTCTGATCTTTTGTAGTGATGGATATGAGTGCTTTAATCCATAGCGGTTATTGTTTTGAGTCGTCTTTAATAGGGATAGTAGCCAGTTTTTTTTCGACTTCAATGATCGCTTGAATTAAAACGCCTAAATTGGCTTCTTCTTTAATTTGCATGCCCATCATATAAAATATAGGCATCCAAAAAGGATTAATTAATAAGCCACCTAAGGCACTTTTCCAAGTGCGTACAAGGTTTTTGGCTGGATTAAGGGAATCGATCAAGCTAGGCATGGGGTATTGTTTAAATACATTGACTATAGCCTTTAGTTTAGCCATGTCGTGGTAGTCAAGGGCGGCTATTGATGCTGTAAGTTTGTGTTCCATGCGATGATAATTTATTCGTGCATAGCCCGCAGAACAAGCAAAAATAACAGCGACTATGGGTAGTAGCACCGTCGGCGGCGCAATAGAAGCAAAAATAGAAGATAGCATTACTAAACCTAGCCCCAACATTAACGCATCTTCACCTCGTTCTACATCACGATCTATGCCTTCAAGTATGGCAGACACTGGATTATCAAAGGGGGCGATTAAATAACCATGATCTTTTGTCATCAGAGTAGCCTAGCGGATAAAGTCTTTTTGTACCATCAGCTGTGAAAAAGTCAAATTTTTAGAGGAGTTACGGTGACTGCTTTGAATGGATAAGGTATGATTAAAAGTATGGGGAATTCATAATAACTATGTCATTTTATAGGGTGAATAAACGTTAGTGCATCCACCTATTGTTGCTGCGACCGCCTTGACTATAAACTCGGCGAGTGTCGCTGATAACGCGCCTGTTAAAGAATGTTTAGGGGGATGCACGTAGCTTTTCACCCTACAGATATTAATACAGGACAGTATTATTATAAAATATTAGCAATGTATGAGGTCTGCTATTAATATAACGCTAGAACCTACGGAATAAATTTGGATATCTGATGAGTAAACTGCTTAAATTGTTTCAAGAATCGTCCTCTTTACAAGGTAGCAATGCCAGTTTTATTGAATATTTATATGAATGTTATTTAGAAAATCCTGAGTCAGTTGAAGTCAGCTGGCAAAATGTATTTAAGACCATTCAGTGTGGCCATACTTATGAGACCGCTCATGGCCCGATTGTAGAGCGTTTTGCACAATTGGCTATTAAATCTCAAAATAGACTCGCGCAGTTACAAGGCTTTACCGAACTCAGTGTTAAAAAACAAGCTTCAGTTTCTCGATTAATTAATCATTACCGCGTACGTGGGCATCAAATTGCAAACACAAACCCTTTAGGTAAAGTTGCTGTACAACCTGCGGATATGGAACCTTCCTATTACGGTCTTTCTGAATTGGATATGGATACCTTATTTGATTCTGGGGCGCTTTATGGCAATGTTGATCGTTTAACGCTACGTGAGATTATCGCTAATTTTCAAGGCATTTATTGCGAAAGCATAGGCTCTGAAATTATGCATATCGCTGATACCCATATTCGGCGTTGGCTTATCAATCGCTTAGAAAGCTCTGAGTCTAGTTTACTAATAGATTCTAATAAAAAGCACTGGTTATTAAAATTACTCACCGCTGCCGAAGGTATAGAAAGCCATTTACATAATCGCTTTGTTGGCCAAAAACGCTTTTCTCTGGAAGGAGGGGAGTCTTTAATTCCTATTCTTGATGAGTTGATTCAAGGTTCTGGCGAAAAAGGTGTCAAAGAGATTGTTATTGGCATGGCGCATCGTGGTCGCTTAAATGTACTGGTCAATATTTTAGGTAAAAGTCCTGCCAGTTTGTTTGATGAATTTACCGGCATGTCTACGCTGTCTCCAGGCGTGAGTTCTGGAGATGTTAAATATCATTTAGGCTTTTCTTCTGATGTTGAAACTCCAGGTGGCTCCGTACATTTAACGCTCGCTTTTAATCCCTCTCATTTAGAGATTATTAATCCGGTGGTGGAAGGCTCAGTTAAAGCGCGTCAAGATCGGGCCGGGTCTGAAGGCATCAACACGGTTATTCCTATTTTAATTCATGGCGATGCGGCTTTTTCAGGGCAGGGCATCGTCATGGAAACTTTAAATATGTCACAAACCCGTGCTTTTAATACAGGCGGTACGGTACACGTCGTTATTAATAATCAGATTGGCTTTACCACTAGTAATTCACAGGATGCTAGATCTACTTTGTACTGCACCGATGTTGCCAGTATGATTCAAGCGCCAGTCTTTCATGTTAATGGTGATGATCCTGAGGCTGTGATTTTTGTGACTAAACTGGCTCTCGATTATAGAATGACCTTTAATAAGGATGTGGTCATTGACTTGGTTTGCTACCGTCGTCTTGGGCATAATGAAGCCGATGAGCCTGCAACCACTCAACCGCTAATGTATAAAAAAATTCGTGCCCATAACACGACGCGAACGCTCTATGCACAAAAACTTATTAATGAGGGGTTGTTAACAGCCGAGCAATCGGCACAAATGGTACAAGATTATCAAAACTTACTCGATGCAGGCCAAGTGGTGTCTAGGCCGGTATTACAAGATTCCAATTATTCTTATACCCACCAATGGCATGACTTTTACGGTAAGGGTTGGGATGTTCCCAGTAATACTGCGATCTCTAGGGATCAATTACGTTACTGTAATGATAGGATGCAAAGACTTCCAGTGGGATTTGAATTACATCCTCGTGTTGCTAAGGTCATGGATAATCGTCGTAAAATGGCCGCTGGAGCGATGCCTTTAGATTGGGGATTTGCTGAGAACTTAGCTTACGCCAGTCTCTTATTAGAAAAATATCATGTACGATTAACCGGGCAAGATGTCGGACGAGGTACTTTTGTACATCGTCATGCGGTATTGCATAATCAACTGAATAATAAAACTTATACGCCTATTAAACATCTGGATAAGGATCAAGGGCGTGCGCAAATTTTTGATTCTCTCTTATCCGAAGCGGGGGTACTAGGTTTTGAATATGGTTATAGTACGACCATGCCCAATACGCTAGTGATTTGGGAAGCTCAGTTTGGTGATTTTGCTAATGGTGCGCAAGTCGTTATCGATCAATTTATCAGTTCGGGTGAAACAAAATGGGGGCGCTTATGTGGCTTAGTTATGTTGTTGCCTCATGGTTTTGAAGGGCAAGGTCCAGAGCATTCTTCGGCTAGGTTAGAGCGCTATTTACAGCTTTGTGCCGAACATAATATGCAAGTGTGTACCCCAACGACCCCGGCTCAAATATTTCATTTATTACGCCGTCAGCTTACGCGTAATTATAGAAAACCACTGATAGTGATGAGCCCTAAAAGTCTATTGCGACATAAGATGGCGGTTTCAACCCTAGAAGATTTAACTGAGGGTCAATTTCAGCCGGTTATTGGTGAACTAGATAAGGTTAGTCCCAAAAAAATAACACGCTTTGTATTATGCGCGGGCAAAGTTTATTACGATCTATTAGAAGCTCGCCGGCAAGATCAGCTTCAGCATGTCGTTATTGCTAGGATAGAGCAACTGTATCCGTTTCCCGATAAGTTGTTTAGAGCAGAGATAGCAAAATATCCGCATTTAAAAGAGTTTATCTGGTGTCAGGAAGAGCCTAAGAATCAAGGGGTATGGTATCAGTCTAAACATCATTTTATTGATAATTTACCGGCTAATGTCAGCCTGACTTATGCGGGACGAGAGGCATCGGCAGCACCCGCTGTCGGTAAATTCCATATTCATATAGAACAACAAAAAGCTGTGGTTCAAGCAGCTTTATACGGAAAAACTTCAGGAAAATAACATGAGTATCGAAATCCTAGTACCTCAACTACCAGAATCTGTTTCTGATGCCACATTGATAACTTGGCACAAACAAGTCGGAGAGTTCGTTGTTAAAAATGAAAATCTCGTTGATCTGGAAACTGATAAAGTCGTTTTAGAAGTTCCTGCGCCAGAATCAGGTGTGTTAACACAAATACTTAAAGAGGATGGAGCCATTGTAACGGGTGGGGAGCTATTAGCCGTATTGGATAGTCAAGCACAGCAAAGACCTGCCACTATTTCTCAGTCGTCTGAACATATCAAAGCCACTGATTTTAATGGTGATGATATTCCATTAAGTCCCTCCGTGCGTAGGCTGATTCATGAAAATACCTTAGATCCAAGTATTATCAAGGGGTCAGGGAAGAATGGCCGACTGACTAAGTCGGATGTTTTAGACCATCTTAATCTACAAGCGAGCGTAACCGCAGTAGCGCCTAAAGAGAGCCTGGTGAGCCAAGTTAGTCAGCCGTTAGTGCAGGCATCAACTATAGCCTCTAATTTGCGACCAGAACAGCGTGTGCCTATGACGCGCTTAAGAGCAAAAGTTGCCGAGCGTCTGTTACAAGCACAACAAAATGCCGCGATGTTGACTACGTTTAATGAGGTCAATATGCAAAATGTGATTGATCTACGTAATCAATATAAAACCCGATTTGAACAAAAACATGAAGTTAAATTGGGTTTTATGTCGTTTTTTGTTAAAGCCTCAATAGAGGCGTTAAAGCGCTTTCCAGCTATTAATGCCTCTATTGACGATAACGACATTATTTATCACGGCTACTATGATTTAGGTATCGCTGTTAGTACGCCGCGTGGCTTGATTGTGCCGGTGCTACATGATGCAGACCAACTTGATTTTGCGGGTATTGAAAAAAGTATCGTTGATTTTGGTACTAAAGCTAAGACAGGTAGTTTGACGTATGATGATTTAAAAGGCGGTACCTTTACCATTACTAATGGCGGCGTATTTGGTTCTATGCTTTCTACGCCTATACTTAATCCGCCACAATGTGCAATCTTAGGTATGCATGCTATTAAAGAACGCGCGGTTGTTGAAAACGGCCAAATTGTTATTAGACCTATCATGTATCTGGCTTTGTCTTATGATCACCGACTGGTTGATGGTCGAGAAGCGGTACAGTTTTTGGTGACCATTAAAGAATGCTTAGAAGCGCCTGCTCATCTTTTGCTTAATATTTAAGCCATGTCTCATAAGAGTAATCGTCATTATGATGTCATTGTTGTCGGTGCAGGCCCTGCAGGTTTTGCTAGTGCTATACGTTGTGCGCAATTAGGTCTAAAGACGGCTTGCATTGATAACTGGCGTAATAAAGCCGGTCAAAGTCAACTAGGGGGGGCGCATCTTAATGCGGGCAGTATTGCCTCTATGACATTGCTAGAATCGGCAAAAATTTATCACCAACTTAATCATGATTTAGCTAAACATGGTATTCATGCTGAAACTATTTCACTTGATCTATTACAACTCATTAAGCGTAAAGATAAAATTATCGCTGACATTAGTCATAACATGGCAGGTTCTTTAGCGCAGTACCACATTGATCATATTCAAGCTAAAGCCCGTTTGTTAAATGCACAGCAAGTAGAAATTGTTTACACTGAAAATCAAGCTAAGTTAGTACTGTGTGCTAAACATATTATTTTATCGACGGGTTCATCGCCTATTAAATTAGATAAGGTGTTGGTAGATAATGAATGCATTATTGATTCTATTGGTGCGTTAAATCTTCAAGTAATACCTAAAAAATTAGCCATCGTAGGGGCAGGTGTCGTTGGCTTAGAGTTGGCGAGTATTTGGAATAGATTAGGTGCTAAAACTATCTTATTAGAAGCTCAAGAAGATTTTTTATCTGTTGTTGATCAACAAATTTCGGGTGAAGCTTATCGCATATTTACGCAACAAGGCTTAGATATACGCTTAGGAGCGCGAGTTATTTTAGCAAAAACAGTTAATAAAAAAGTGAGTTTGGAGTATCAAGATCAGGATGGAACTCATAATTTACGTGTTGATAAGTTAATAGTGGCTTGTGGTCGAAAACCTAATTCCATGTTGTTGGCAGCCCCTGAAGCTAATTTATTGTTAGATGAGAATGGTTATGTTTATGTGGATAAAAACTGTCGAACTAATTTACCTAACGTTTATGCCATTGGTGATTTAACGTTGCACGGCCCTATGCTTGCGCATAAAGGTATAGAAGAAGGTGTTTTTGTTGCCGAATTTATTGCAGGTCAGTGTACGCCTATCCATTATGAAAATTTACCTAGCGTTATTTATACCGGCCCTGAAATTGCTTGGGTAGGTCAAACAGAACAAGACTTACGCGCCGCAGGGGTGGCGATTAACGTCGGTAGCTTCCCTTTAAATAAAAATGTTCGTGCTCTGGCAACTGGAAAAACCGATGGTATGGTTAAAATTATTACCTCCGCTGCTAATGATAAAATACTAGGTGTCCATATTATGAGTACCTTAGCCTCTGAATTAATAGCGGAGGCAGTGCTCGCTATGGAGTTTTCTGCCAGTAGCGAAGATTTATCAAGAACCATACATGCACGTCCTACGTTATCAGAGGCAATCCATGATGCGGCGTTTTCATTGAAACAAGGTGTGATGCGATAAGCTTATTTATCGTAATATTAATCGTCTCATAAGTTTTTACACTTCTTAGATTCAACTCATAAGTGCAATTCATTTTTAACAGAATTGAAAGAGTTTGGCTGATATAGTTCAGGGCTTTTTCAATCGGGTACTTTTAAATTCTTTACCGCAAGAAATTGATTTAAGTCTAGCATCTGTGCCATCTTAAGTTGCTAGACCTTCTTAGAAAGGGCCTGTAAAAGCATAAAACAGTCTATGAAACTTTCACCACCCGCTTAGATGTGTTTAAATTATACTTATTCCATACTACTCATACGTCAATAAGAGAACAATAACAGCATGAATCACACAAGGTTAGGAGCTTGGTTTTTTTTAGTCTTCATTTTAGGTTTAACTGCTTGTAGTAATGAGCCTTATAGAGACGAATCAGATGGAAGTGCTACTGATTCAATCATGCAGCCTGAACAAAAACCTTTTTCTCAATATGATTATAAGCCACCGACTCAATATGGAACTTTTATAAGACCCGGTGAGCTTGAACCGGCAGTCGATTTTTGGCGAAAAACCTATAGCTTATGGCATCGTTCAGAAGTTGCGGTGCATGACGACCGCTATCTGGATGTTATCTATGAAGTCTTTGTATTGCCTGGTAATGTGGGCGAAGGCTTAACCAGTGAACAAAAGCAAATAGTCAGCCAACGCCGTGAGTTTTGGAGAACACAATTATCGGTTCTGGAAGATAAAGTACGTAATAACATAGCCTTGAATGCTAATGATAGACAAATAATCGCTAAATTGAATCATAATGGTCGGCATGTTAGTCATGTGTTAACAGGCGCTGCTGAGCGTATTCGATCTCAACGTGGTACTCGTGAGCGCTTTAAGCAAGGTTTAGATATCAGTCGGCGTTATGATCGACAATTTAGAAGAATATTCAAAGAGGCAGGATTGCCTGAAGATTTAGCTTTTTTACCTCATGTGGAATCTTCATTTCAGTTTTCTGCCAAATCCTCTGCGGGAGCTGTTGGTATGTGGCAGTTTACAAAGTCGGGTGCGCAAACTTTTATGCCTGATAATAATAAGATTGATCTACGCTTAGATCCTGTTGCTTCTGCTGTGGGTGCGGCTAACTATTTAAAGCATGCTTATAAAAAACTAAACGATTGGCCTGCAGCTATTACCTCTTACAATCATGGTATTGGTGGTATGAAGCGGGCTCAAAATCAAGTGGGTCGAGATTTTGTTAAAATCGTAGATACTTACACAGGGCCGGCATTCGGTTTTGCTTCTAGGAACTATTATGCCCAGTTTTTGGCTGCACAAGAAATTGCCAACAATCCTAGACAGTACTTTCCTTAGCTAAACGACTACCAACTTAAGGCGTAGTACATCGTTCCTACGCTCCGCGCTCATCGTTATACACATATGTTAAGTAAACCGTCATACCGGCCGGGAAGCCGGTATCTAGTGCCATGGATGGTCATCTATAAACATCCATGTAAACTAGATTCCGGCAGTCCATGCCGGAATGACGTGCTTTTAGGTGTGTATAACGATGAGCGCTCCGCGTGGAAACGATAAGAAAAGCTTTCTCTACTGTTTTGTCCCATCTTAAGTTGGTAGCCGACTAAACTTAAGGTGTTTTCTATTATGAGTTTTTAATAATATCGCTATATCTTTAGAGCAAAAACATGAATAATCAAGATCAGCATTGGATAAATGCTACCCAAACGTGGTTAAAAACCATCATTATTGAATACAGTATTTGTCCCTTTGCAAAAAAGGAAATGGAACGGGGCAGTATTTTCTATGCCGTTAGTCATGAGCGAAAAATCAAGAGTTGTCTACAGCAACTTCTGCAAGAGTGCGAGCGCTTAAATACAGATGCCAGTATTGAAACTACGTTACTGATCTATGCCGGAGCTTTTAGTTTATTTGATGATTATTTAGATTTTCTGGCGATGGCTGAAGACGTCTTAATTGATGAAGGCTATGAAGGTATTTATCAATTAGCGAGTTTTCATCCTGATTATAATTTTAATGAATCAGAGGATGAAGATTCTGCAAATTATACAAATCGCTCACCTTATCCGATGTTGCATTTGTTACGTGAAAGCTCTATTGATCGAGCGGTTAGCACTTATCCTGATACGGATGCCATTCCAGAGCGAAATATAGATTTAACTCGTCAGTTGGGTCTTGATAAAATGAAGACCTTATTAGCGGCCTGTTATCCTACTAATACCTAACTATTAGTTCACTGCCTACAGTTAAGTAGTGAGTTGCTTGGAGTAAAAGGCTCACTGCCCACAGTTAAGTAATCTGTGCCTGGAGTAAAATAGCTTCAGCTGTTTTAAAAGGCAATAGCTGAAGCTATTGCGCTCCACCTTTTGTTTTTTGCTTAACTGTGGCTAGTGAACCTTAATATAGATAGGCACTGTTCGATCATTAGCAGTATTTTTTTCAGACAAACGCCTAATAATTCTATATTATGATGCGTTTTTTAAACACCAAAAGGTTTTATCATGCAAGTAGCTGACAATATGGCTGTTTCAATACACTACACACTCACTAATGATGAAGGCGAAGTACTCGATAGTTCAATTGATGACGAAGCGCTGGTTTATTTACATGGTGCTGGAAATATTATTTCTGGACTAGAGTTGTCTTTAGTTGGCAAAGTCGCAGGTGAGAAATTTAAAGTTCGTATAGAAGCTGTAGATGCTTATGGTGAACTATCTGATGACATGATTCAGGTTATTTCACGCGAAATGTTTGAAGGTATTGATGACATTGAGGTGGGCATGCAATTTCATGCTGATGTCAGTCATGGTACAGGTGTCGTGACCGTCATTAGTTTGGATGACAATGACATCACGGTTGATGGTAATCATCCTTTAGCGGGACAAGCGTTAACCTTCGATGTTGAAGTGATAGATGTTAGAGCTGCAACCGAAGAAGAAGCTCATCATGGTCATATCCATGGTGCAGGCTGCCACCACTAATTGCTTGTAAATATCAGTGGTCTTACTTTAAGTAAGGCCACTGATGTTCTAAATAACGCTGGCTTAGGCGGTATTCATCATTTAATGCCTGCCATTATCTTTTTTAGTTCAGCTAAAACCTGTTGTTGTTTATCTAGCGGTAATTGGCTGAAGCTTTGTTCAAATTCAGTTAGGCTATAAGTCGCTGTGGCCGATTTACCATTGTCAGTGCTTAAGTTGCAATCAGAGAGCACTTGCTTAATGGTTGGCTCAGCATTAGTTAACGGCATAGAGCTTGATAGTACGGTTCGTATGAGGGTGTTGACATGAATAAATAGCGTTTGCCCCGTTAATAAATCCCCCGCCAGTTTTTTAGCAAACTCTTCGGTATAGCCTTTGCGCTTAGAATCAGGAAAGGTTTTCATAGTAATAGCCACGGCTGGCATTTTGTCAATTTGATAATCGACATTAAAACGTTTATTTTGCGAGGTAATTAAGTCATTGGCTTCAATGGTGGCCTGTAACGTATTACCCTTACAAACAATTTCTAATTTAAGGTAATCATATAAGCCGGGCAGAGGTAACGGTGATTGCGCATAGCTAAATGATTGATTAGTTAAATTATCGATGTCCTGATGATAGCTCCAGATGTTATCGGCCTTCGCTATTAAAGGAAGGGTGGCTAAAAATACTAAAATCAAGCGCTTAGTAAAACTGAGTCGGTTCATGTTAGGTTCCGTATCAAGGCGTGGCTTGTGGTTGGCTAATGGTAATAATCAACGCAGCTTAAAGAATAACGACTGAGTATAGACTGAATGAGTCGACTTAGCTCTCTTATAAACTACGGTCATTTGTTTGCGGATATCTGCGAAGCTAGTATTTATGAGCTTCCATGTTAAGGATTACTGTAAATAGGCGTGGCGACTATGCGCTCATCAATTTTTTTTGATAATTCTTGATAAACTACACTATCAACGGATTCAAAACGCTGCTTAAATTCGGTATTGTCCATATGTTCAGGTAGGTCGGATGGATCTGGCATAAAGTCGGTATAGTCTTTAATCTCCGATATTTTCTTTTGAAGTTTTCGTGCATTTTCAGGTGATGAGGTAGCCATTTCACCAAAACGTGTGCCGGCTTTATCGGCCGCTAAATCTACAAAACTAAAGCCACTTCCGCCTTGCGCGTCACTTAATTCTTTTTCTTCACCGACGGCTTTTGAGACTTGATCGTTCATAGAGGCGGTAATGGCGGCTGAACCAATAAAATGCTGGGCAAGATCAGTGCGTTTATATAAAAAAGTAGGGTAACGTTTATCTGTATTTAGCGTGGCTAAGGGTAATGATAAAAACTTTTTGGTTTCTTTACGATTAACATAATTATTAATAGTGATAATAGCTAGTTTATTTTCTTCAATAGCGCTTTCTAAGGTAGAGCGTTGGTAAGCCAAGGTAAATAACGGTTTTAATAGTTCTGCCAGCGATAAACGCCATGTGGAATTATGTTGCGCTATGACTTCTGTTAATTTTTGTTGATAGATGTCGAGATGAGTATTATTACCACCTTGAGCTAAAGCATTTTGTGCTTGTATGAGATTTTCTAAGCTGGAGTTATATTTAATCGTGACTTTTTGCTGATCAATAATAATGCTTTTAATCGGTCGAGATGCCAGTATGAAATAGTCATTGAGTGACGTGTGGCGAATGATATTGTCGATCACAAAGGCTGAAAATTTAGCAGGCAATAATAGCTCTCCTGCTTTAAATTTTTTCAAGCTTGGTAATTCATTGCGGCCTTCATTACCAAAACGAAAGCTAATATTTAAATATTGACCCAGATAGTTTTTGGGTAAGGTCATTGTTACGACAAATCGAACAATATTATCTTTTAATTCTATTTTTACAGCGCTTTTACGATAGCGATTAAATAAATAATTAGCCGCCAAGTTGATATCAGGCTGAGTTAATTCAATGGTGCCTAGCTCATCAGGTTTTGTTTTAGAGCCCTCGTAAAGTATTTTTTTAGCTCTGACAATGTCATCATGGGTTAGCGTCCAGTCAACAGCAATAGTGGGTGTATTACTCACGCCAAAAGCAATGAGTAGTACACACAAAATAACAATTGCGCTAAGTATTATGGTGATGAGGCTTAAAATAAGTTTCATAACTACATTGATTTAAGAGAATTCTAGTTTGAATCCTGCAGCTTTAATGTAGTCAGCTTCTAAAATTAAGTCAGCATGGGTTAGTGGCGAATTAGCTAGCCAAGCGTCAGGAAAATTAAGGGTAATCTTAGAATTGACTAATTGTATTTCAAAATCAGGTAATTTTTGCCTAGTTCGATTACGGTGCAATACCACGGCCAATCTTAAAATCAATGTTAAATAAGGCGCGTCAATATTCCAAGGTGATGGTAGTTCGTTAAAAATAGTTTTTGATAGTTTACGTCGATGTGACCTTAGGATCGATGCTAGTAATAGTTGATCTTGCTGAGAAAAACCAGCCAAGTCAGCATTTCCTATGATGTAGGCACTATGTTTATGGTATTGGCTATGAGCAATATCGATACCTATTTCGTGTAGATCAGCCGCCCAATTTAAAAATTGCATACAGCTTTCATCATTAGCCCATGAATAGTGAGTGCTTAATTGATTTAACATAATATGGGTTGTTTTCTTTATTCGCTTGGCGTGTTTTTTGTCAATTCGATAGCGCTTAGTAACGGCTTTAACTGTTTCTGAACGCATGTCATGATTGTAAAGTCGCCCTACTAAATCTTGTATTAGCCCTTCTCTTAATGCACCATCAGAAATGGTCATTTGATCAATATTAAGGCTCTTGAAGGTGGCATATACAATAGCCAAGCCACCTGCAAATACCGGTAGGCGATCGGCATCAAGTCCTGGCAGGTTTAATTCATTGATATGCTTGTGTTGTGTTAAGTGAGCGACCAGTATTTCAAGTCCTTGTTTAGTAATGCCGTTATTACTCCAATTATTGGTCTGTAATACTTTGGCAATTGCACGTAAACTACCGGATGCACCTATCGCTTCATCCCAGTTTTTTTGATTAAAGGTATTTTGGAAAGGCTCTAGTTTCTGTTCGGCAAATAAGGTGGCTTGATCAAATGCAGTCTTGGAGATATAACCCTCCTTAAAAAAACTGTTACTCAAAGAAATGCAGCCCATGTGTAAGCTTTCTTTTTCTAGCGGAGTATCATTAGCACCAATGATATATTCGGTACTGCCACCGCCTATATCCATGACCAAACGTAAATTGGCATTGCTGCTTAAACTATGAGCCACGCCTAAGTAAATTAAGCGTGCTTCTTCTATGCCAGAAATGATATGGATAGGATGGCCTAGGGCTTGTTCAGCTTTAATTAGAAATTCCCCTGCATTTTTGGCCATGCGCAAGGTATTGGTGCCCACTATGCGTACACTTCCTGCGGGGAAATTGTGAATTCGTTGGCCAAAGCGCTCTAGGCAAGCTAGTGCATGTAGTTGAGTCTTTTCGTCTAGTATCTGATCAGCATTTAAGCCTGAGGCTAATCTGACCACCTCTTTTAGTCGGTCAATCGTTTGTAGTTGGTTATTTTTTAGGCTACAAACAATCATGTGGAAGCTATTAGAGCCTAAGTCTACAGCGGCTACGAATTCAGGGGGAGTATTCTGCACGGGTTATCCAATTTGTCTGCGGGGCGTGTTAATATCTGATAATATCACACGGTTTTTGCTATCCATAGATTGCGGTTTACTTAATCGTTTATGTGCGCAACAGCTTGGCCTTTCTTATTGTCCCACATTAGACACAATTTTATTGTGTGACATTCAGGAATTTGAGTAATTTAACTTATTTAAAGGTTTCAGTTAAGTGTTAATTTCAGTATGAATGCATTATCTATTCGCAACCTTAAAAAAACCTATAACAATGGTTTTGAAGCGTTAAAAGGTATAGACCTTGACGTGCAGGCGGGTGATTTTTTCGCTTTATTAGGGCCAAATGGTGCTGGTAAGTCAACGACTATTGGTATTATCAGCTCCTTAGTGAATGAATCTAGTGGTTCTGTTAGTATTTTTGGTCATGATTTAAAGGCTGATCGCTCTCTTGCTAAAAGTTGCCTAGGCTTAGTGCCTCAAGAAGTTAATTTTAATCAATTCGATACCGTCAAGAGTATCGTCTTTAATCAAGCCGGTTATTACGGCTTGCCTCGTAAACTTGCCTTACAAAGAACAGAGCACTGTCTTAAGCAAATGGATTTATGGGATAAGCGCGATACGGTATCTAGGCGCTTATCTGGTGGTATGAAGCGGCGTGTCATGATCGCACGCGCTATGGTACATGCACCTAAGTTGCTGATTCTTGATGAACCAACAGCGGGCGTCGATATAGAAATTCGACGCTCTATGTGGCAAATGATGCAAGAAGTTAATCAACAAGGGACTACGATTATTTTAACGACACATTATTTAGAAGAAGCTGAGAGTCTATGTCGTAATATCGCGATTATTGACCAAGGACATATTGTTGAAAATACCAGCATGACCAGTCTCTTAGCAAGATTACATGTTGATCATTTTGTGCTTGATCTAGCCCAGCCATTGGCAAAAGCTCCTGTTATTTCGGGCTATCAAATTGAGCGTATAGCCGATAAGGTGCTTGATGTAGCTGTTCCAAAGGAAATCGGGCTTAATTATTTGTTTAGTCAATTAAGCGCACAAAATATTACCGTGGTTAGCCTAAAAAACAAAAGTAATCGGCTAGAGCAGTTATTTATGAATTTAATTGATGCTAAGCTGGCAGGGAATACTTAATGAATTACTCTATTGCTTATAGAACCATAGTCACTAAAGAGATTTTTCGATTTATTCGTATCTGGCCGCAAACATTATTGCCGCCTGCGATTACTACCGCCTTATATTTCTTAATTTTCGGTAAGTTAATAGGTGACCGTATCGGCATTATTAATGGCGTCAGTTATATGGATTATATTGTTCCTGGTATTATATTGATGTCTGTCATTAGTCATTCCTATGCCAATGTCGTTTCGTCATTTTATTCCACCAAATTTCAACGTAATATCGAAGAATTGCTAGTGGCTCCTGTGCCTAATTCGATCATATTGGCAGGTTATATTAGTGGCGGTATTATTCGAGGCTTATTGGTAGGGACTGTGGTGGCTTTAATCTCTTTATTATTTGCAGACATTGAAGTCAAAAATCCCTATATCGCTTTATCAGTTATGTTATTAACTGCCACGTTATTTTCCTTGGCTGGCTTTATTAATGCCGTGTTAGCAGAAAGTTTTGACGATATTTCCATTATCCCCAACTTTGTTTTAACACCATTAAGTTATTTAGGGGGGG
>CAIVYW010000427.1 GCA_903910205.1 uncultured Methylococcaceae bacterium
GTGAAGTTGAATAGGGTGTGGTTATGAGTAATATTATTGATGAGTTGGAAAGAGAACAGCTAAGACAAATTCCTGAATTTAATCCAGGAGACACCGTTGTTGTTCAAGTTAAAGTAAAAGAAGGCGAGCGTGAGCGTATTCAGGCTTTTGAAGGTATCGTGATTGCAAAACGTAATCGTGGTTTAAATTCTGCTTTCACCGTAAGAAAAATTTCTCACGGTACAGGTGTTGAGCGTGTTTTTCAAACTCATAGCCCTATTATTAGTGAAATTACCGTTAAGCGTCGCGGCGCTGTTCGTAGAGCTAAATTGTATTACTTACGTGACTTGACAGGTAAGGCAGCTCGTATTAAAGAAAAGCTGTAAGGTTTTTTTATGTCGAGTTAAACTAAAAAAGGCAGCCCTTAAGCTGCCTTTTTTATGCGTGCTTATTTAAGCGTTATACAATCCCGGTACTATAGAGGTGTCCTGCTTGTTACTAGAATCTGACTCTGACAGAAAGCGTTATCAAGAGGCGAAGCAACGCAAGACATTACGCCAAGCTAGTTTAAATAAAAAACTGACACACAGTGTTACGTTATCAAAAAGTGAGTTTTAAATGGGACTGCAAGAAAACTTCGAACAACTACCGTTAAAGGATTTTGCTGAAAAAGCTTATCTGGATTATTCCATGTATGTGATACTCGATAGAGCTTTGCCACATATTGCCGATGGTTTAAAGCCCGTACAGCGGCGAATTGTTTATGCCATGTCTGAGTTAGGACTAACTGCCTTAGCAAAGTATAAGAAATCTGCACGCACAGTCGGAGACGTCTTGGGTAAGTACCATCCTCATGGTGATTCTGCCTGTTATGAAGCCATGGTATTAATGGCTCAAAACTTTTCTTATCGATATCCATTGGTTGATGGTCAAGGTAACTGGGGCTCTCCTGATGATCCAAAATCTTTCGCAGCGATGCGTTACACTGAATCTCGACTCACCGCTTATGCGCATACTTTATTGGGTGAATTAGGGCAGGGCACGGTAGAGTGGGCAGACAATTTTGATGCCACCTTAAAAGAACCGATATTAATGCCGGCCAGATTGCCCAATATTCTGCTAAATGGCACGATGGGTATCGCGGTAGGTATGGCCACGGATATTCCTCCGCATAATTTGCGGGAAGTCGCTAACGCATGTATACAATTATTGGATGAGCCCGATAGTACGCTAGAAACCTTATTCACGTTTATTAAAGGCCCAGATTATCCAACTGATGCAGAAATTATCACCTCTGCTGAAGATATACAAAAGATGTATCTAACGGGCGGCGGCTCTATAAAAATGCGGGCTATTTATGAATCTGAAGATGGCAATATTGTTATTACCGCACTACCTCATCAAGTCTCTGGCTCTAAGTTGATGGAACAAATCGCCGCACAAATGCTGGCGAAAAAACTGCCGATGATTGAAGATCTACGTGATGAGTCAGATCATGAAAACCCTACCCGATTATTAATCATACCTAAATCTAAGCGCATTGATGTTGATGCGGTCATGTCGCATTTGTTTACCACCACCGACTTAGAAAAAAGCTATCGCGTTAATATGAACATGATAGGCATGGATGGCAAGCCTAAGGTCAAAGGTCTTAGAGGCATCCTCGTAGAATGGTTGGCTTTTAGGACTGAAACCGTAAGACGACGTTTGCAATATCGTTTAGATAAAGTATTAGCGCGACTGCACATATTAGATGGCTTACTTATCGCTTATTTAAATATCGATGACGTGATTGCCATTATTCGTAATGAAGATCACCCTAAGTCTATTTTGATGCAACGCTTTGGTTTGAGCGATATGCAAGCAGAATCCATATTGGATTTAAAGCTGCGGCATCTGGCTAAGCTAGAAGAAATGAAAATCCGTGGTGAACAAGGGGCTTTAGAAAAAGAGCGAGCCGCTCTTGAAAAAACCTTAGGTTCGCGCTTGTTATTAAATCGCTTGATTCGCAAAGAAATTGAGCATGATGCCGAGCAATATGGTGATGATCGACGCTCACCTATTGTTTCGCGAGTCGCCGCCTTAGCCTTAGATACCACGGCTTTAATTAGTAATGAACCACTCACTATTATCTTGTCAGAAAAAGGTTGGATACGCGCTGCCAAAGGTCATGATATTGATGTAGAGAGTCTAAATTATCGTTCAGGTGACAGCTTCTTAGATGCCGTTAAAGGTCGCTCTACTCAAACTATTTACTTATTAGATTCTACTGGTCGCGCTTATAGTACCTCTGCACATGATTTACCGTCTGCACGTACTCAAGGCGAGCCTTTAACAGGACGTCTGAATCCACCTGCAGGTGCTTTATTTACGCATTTATTAACGGGTAACCCAGACGATTGGTATGTGGTTGCTAGTCATTATGGTTATGGTTTTAAAGTTCAATTAAAAGAACTGCTGAGCAAAAATAAAGCCGGTAAAGCATTGCTTAACTTGTCAGCAGGTGCTCAAGTTATTAAGCCTGTCGCCATTATGGATGAAACTGATTTATTGGCCGTAGTGACCTTACAAGGCCGTCTATTGATATTTCCAATCGCAGATTTGCCGGCCTTAGCTAAAGGCAAGGGTAATAAACTCATACAAATACCGACAGCGGATCTAAGTAGTGCTAAGGATTATGTGGTCGCAGCATTGGTTATTCCAAAACAAGGCTCATTAAAAGTTGTTTCAGGTAAGCGATTTTTAACATTGAAAGGGCTAGATATAGAGTACTATCAAGGTGAGAGAGCTAAGCGTGGTTTAGCGTTACCTAGAGGCTTTCAGCGGGTTGATAGTTTGTTGACTGAATAAGGTTGAGTCAGCGAGTAGGGTGGGCAAAGGTAAGTCCGTGCCCATCGAGTTTTATGATGGGCACGCTGGCGCATTGCCCATTCTACCAACTAGATGCCGGCATTCCTGCTGGTATAACGGTATTTTGACATCCTTCCCCACCTGAAGGAAGGGGATTCTTAGTTTCCTAAGAGTGAGTATGTATCGCTACTGCACACTGGTTTCTGCTGCTGACGACATTACTGCACCGTTCACTTCACAGACTAGCCCCGTCTATCAGACGGTTATTTTTAACTAACAAACATAGTTTATGGCTTTACTATTATCGCTTGGTTATCGCTGATACAGATTTAAAACCTTTACTACTGGTTTAGAGTATATTTTATGAGCAAAAAAAGTCAAGAGCATCCTTACATCTCCGCTCTGAGCGGCGAGGTTTTGCGGACAAAGCATGATAAAATTATGTGGCACGTCTTAACTTGGTAGCTAACAATACTTCAAAGTTAGCTATCGGTATCGGTTTGCTGAACAAATAACCTTGGTAACTCATACAGCCTAATTGTTTGAGTAAAGCTAATTGAGTTTTTGTCTCTACCCCTTCTGCAAGCACATCTAAATCAAAATTGTGCGCCATGTCAATAATGGTTTTTACCATTTTTGCATCCTTGGAATTAAAGTCGGTATCCATATCCCGTATAAAACTTTGATCAATCTTAATTTGGTGTATCGGCAGTTTTTTCAGATAGGATAAAGACGAATAGCCAGTGCCAAAGTCATCCAAAGCTAATTTAATGCCCACCACCTCTTTTAGAGCTACTATTTTTACAATAGCCTGCTCAAAATTATCCAGCGCGACACTTTCGGTTAATTCGATTTTTAAGCGCGAAGGTTTGATATCATGTTTCTTGATTAATGAGCTTACGATCTCGACAAACTGAGGTTGTTTAAATTCCTTGCCACTGATATTGACGGCAAGAACCAGATCACGAGTTAGCTCATCATGGCTCCATGCCGCAATTTGTAAACAGGCATTGTCGAGTACCCAGTAGCCAATCTTTATAATGACGTCATCATCTTCGGCAATGGGAATAAATTCAGCGGGATTGACCCAACCTCGTTTCGGATGTTGCCAACGTATCAAGACCTCTGCGCCAATAGGAGATGCGTCTTGGTTAATCTGTAGTTGGTAATAGAGTT
Organism: uncultured Methylococcaceae bacterium; assembly: GCA_903910205.1. Classification (GTDB taxonomy): domain Bacteria; phylum Pseudomonadota; class Gammaproteobacteria; order Methylococcales; family Methylomonadaceae; genus Methylobacter_C. The sequence continues at coordinate 4,006 of CAIVYW010000427.1, forward strand.
GAAATTGCTCTTTAGCAAGGGCTTGAGCGAGATCAAATCTAAGGGCTTCGTAAGCTGCCATTTTTTTTTGTAACAGCGCATCATAAAAGCGTATGCAATTACGGCCTGACTGTTTGGCTTGATACATGGCGATGTCTGCACGTTTGATGACCTCGTCAACGCTATCCTTCCTACCTAGAAAGAGATTCACACCAATGCTGGGGGAGCTGTAAAATATAAAATTATTAATGGCATAGGGTGCAGATAACGTTGCCCGTATTTTTTCAGCCACATGAGCGGCAATATTGGATGCCTCAAGGGCATCTGCAGCTAGACTCTCAAGCAGCACAACAAATTCATCACCACCCAAGCGAGCGACCGTTTCAGTCTCGCGTACACAAGATTTCAAGCGAATGGCGATCTCAACGAGTAGTTTATCACCCGCTGCATGGCCTTGGCTGTCATTAAGAGTCTTAAATCTGTCTATGTCTAGGAACAACACGGCACCGTACTGTTGATCTCGTTCAGATAGGGGAAATGCTACCTTGAGTCGGTCTAGCAATAAGCGCCGGTTCGGTAAGTTCGTTAATGTGTCATAAAATGCCAACGTTTGAATTTGATTAAGCGACTGCTTTAACTCATGAATATCGCGTACAATTTTTGAAATACCAATTACTGTGCCCGTGTCATCAATAATCGGTGACAATGAGATGGATACATTAAGCAGGCTACCATCCTTGTGAAGCCTAACCGTTTCTAATTGCTTCACCGGTTTTTTTTGACTGACCAGTGTTTGAATAGTCTCTTCTTCATCATAGCTGTCGGGAGGGATCAATTTATAGATAGATTGACCGATCATTTCCTTTGCACTATAGCCAAATAGGCGTTGTGCGCCTGGATTCCAACTGGTAATAATGCCATCTATTCGCTTGGTGATAATCGCATCATCCGAATTTTTTACCAGCAGTTCATAGAGTTTACTGGTGGCCGCTAGGCGTTTGCGTTCGGTAATATCTTGAATAAAACCGATATAGCACCACTCATCGCCCACACTGGCATCGCCTACTAAAAGTTGCATGGTAAGCGTGGAGCCATTTTTGCGTTTACCGACGACCTCTCGTCCTATACCAATAATCTTTTTCTGCCCAGTTTTAATATAATGATCAATATAGCTGTCGTGTTTACTATGATAAGGCTCTGGCATTAGTATATTGACGTTATGCCCCAGTACTTCGGTTCTGTTATAGCCGAATAACTCTTCGCTGGCCGCATTGAAGGCTTCAATCCTATATTCCTTATTTATTAACACCATGCCGATGGCATGAGTCTCAAACAGGGCTTGCTGGCGTGCTAAATTTTTTTGTAATATCTGTGCTGCATGAGTACGCTCACGCTCATTAGCCAGCAAGGTAGCTTGCATGTTTAGCAAACCCGCCATGACACTGTTTTTCATATCGCTCGTAACGGGGGTGATGGTAGATAAATCACCGGCACTGATGCGAGTTATTAGCTGATGAAGGTCTTGTGCAGTAGCGCCTAATAATTTTTTCAAGGTGGCATAAGATCGCCAGATCAGCCCAATTGCAAACAAGGCGCTTACGATAAATATCAAGCGAAATAGCTGGGCCATGACGATGGCGTGATTGATAGTGCTAAGCGTGCGCTGATCCATCAGATGATAGAAACTGTTAATGGGCTGCATAATCTTGGACTTGGCCTGATAATAGCGATCGCTAAATAACAGTTGGCGTGCCTCTGCTTGTTGGGCTGCTGTATCTGGGCCAACGGCTTCAACTAACTTCATAGCCTCAAATTCAATCGTAGTTAGCGCATCTGAATTATTTTTTGCGGCCAGCAGCTGACTGATTTCATTCTCAGAAAAGCCTGACTGCTGCATCACATTGGCTAGGGGAATGCCTTTGCCATTTTCTGGTGGCGGCGCTAAATCACCAGCGATGACCAGATCCCAATAGCTATAGGTATAGCCTTCCGGCCTAGCCATTTTGCCATTACGAATATCGAGTATGTCTTGATAGTAGTGCTTGTAGCGAGGGTTTCCGGTGATGATATAGAGTCTGACCATTTGGGTTAAGTCATCTGAACTTTGACGCAACTGAGCGACCACTTGAAAACCGGCTTGTCGTTGCCTATTGGCAAGGTCAATCGACTTTTCGGTATAAACATAGAGGCCAAATATAATACCAACAATACTCATCATGAGTGTTGTCATCCAAGCAGTTGAACTAATGTTAGCTTTTTTTAGTAATGACATGACGTAATAATGGCATTAAGCCTTAATTGAGTGATGAGCATATCAGACATTAATGAATACTACATATCGTTTTAAGCAGCTACTGAGGATAGTTTTGACCTGTTGATAGCATCAATAGGTATAGGAAAAACACAGCGCTTTAAC
>CAIVYW010000428.1 GCA_903910205.1 uncultured Methylococcaceae bacterium
AAGAAGGCACAAAAGGTACAAAGCAATTCGTAATTGAAAAACAAGGCGAAGATTGGGCTAAATTGATGGAAAACGCTAATAATTAATTTATTGTGAGTTTTTTAAGACAGAGTAAATATATGAATATAGTAAACCCCTGTCCCTACGAACGAAAGGTTAGGTGAAACCAAGTTACGATAGTTTATTCTGTAACATCATCTTTATACTGCACTAGAGGTTTTCATGTCTGATCCACTATTACGTCAATGGGAAATGCTTAAACTGATTCCCCGTGAGCGTAAAACTACAGTTACAGAATTAAAAGATAAGCTTGAAGGCTTAGGTTATTCGGTGACTCGAAGAACCTTAGATCGTGATTTAGATAGGCTATCTATTCCCTTTGCTATAGAAGCAGATACACGTAGCAAACCCTATGGTTGGCGTTATGCCTTGAATATGCATCCTGCCAACATTCCCGGACTAACTTCTAGTGAAGCCTTAACGCTGGTGTTGCTAGAAACCTATTTGAAAACCCTTTTACCCGTTGCCATTGCCGATAATTTGGCCGGTCATTTTGCCGCTGCTAAACATGCTTTCTCAGTGGAGCATAGTGATTCAAAATTACAAAATTGGTTAAAAAAGGTCAAAGTATTGTCGCCTGGGCAGCAACTGTTGGCGCCGACTATAGATACCATTATTCAACGAACCATCTATAACGCCTTAATGCAAGGCTACCAAGTCGAGATGGATTACCTTGCAACAGGTAGTGCAGTAGCCAAGCATTATGGCAGCGTGCATATACAAGGCTTGGTGCAATATGGCACGGTCATCTATTTAGTGGTAACCATTAATGAGCATCAAGATATACGCTTATTAGTGCTGCATCGTATTCAAAAAGTCAGCCTTAAAGATGAGTTATTATGCCCCTTAGAGCATTTTGATTTGCAAGCCTATATAGATCAAGGTGGCTTCGGCTTTGGGGGTATTGCTTATCCTATAGAATTTGTTGCGATCTTTAAAAATGGCTCAGGTCAGCATTTAATTGAAACACCGTTAGCTAAAGACCAGCAAATTAGGCCTATTGATCCACAAACCCTTGAAATCAAAGCCGACGTGTTAGATACGCCACAACTCATACGATGGTTGAGTAGTTTTGGTCCTGATATAGAAATACTTGCGCCTGAAAGTTTACGAGAAACTATGGCAGAGCGCCATCGTTTAGCGGCTCAGCAATATATAAAGTAAGTTCCTTGTTAAAGATAAAAAATTTGTTAATGAACTATAACTGAATGCGACATGATTCGTCGCCAAGTAGCTTTATGCTAAGCATCGTTAAGAGATTAATGCCCAAATGACATCTTACTAGACAGTGATCTGTCTAAATGAGTCAGTTGTCTTGAGGTATTAAGCCACGATGATGTTTGATTTTAAAGGTACGCTCATGAACCAAACAGTTTCTTCTAGTAAATTTTATGCCTATCTATCCAGATTACGTTGGATTAAACGCTGGGGTTTAATGCGTAATGCAGAGCCAGAAAACGTCATGGAACATAGTTGGGAAGTAGCCGTTATCGCTCATGCTCTAGCGCTTATACGCAATGAGTTCTTTATGGGGCAGGTGGATGAAAATGCTATTGCCACAGCAGCTTTATTCCATGATGCCAGTGAAGTGTTAACCGGCGACCTACCCACGCCCATCAAATATTTCTCAAGTTCTTTAACAGCTGCCTACCGGCAAATAGAAGCCATAGCCTGTGATGAATTAATCAGCTTATTGCCCAACCCCTTACAAGCCGCCTATCAAGCATTATTAAGTGATGGGCAACAACCAGAAAGCCATCACCAAATCATTAAAGCCGCCGATACCTTGTCAGCGTACTTAAAATGTCTGTCAGAATTACGTGCCGGCAATCTTGAGTTCAGCATCACCGCCAGTGAATTAGAACAAAAGTTGAGTGATTCAGCTTTATCTGAGGTCGCTTATTTTATGCAAATCTTTGTGCCGGCTTGTGCTTTGCCTTTAGAGGGTATTTTAAAAAGTCGTCCTACTGAAGTTCTGTCGGCTTAATACCCGATCATTTAAATTTGGAGTTATAGCTGATGAAATTAGCAGAGAAAGTGCAAGAGTGGCTAAGCCATTTACAGTGGAATGATGAACTCACCTTGGATGAAGAAAACCAAACATCAAGTGTAAGCTTTTATTATTCAATCAAAAATCAATCGTTTAAAGTTTGGGTTGAAACAGACGAGCAGCGTGATGTGTTAGAAATTTATTTTTATGCGCCTTTTAATGGTTTATCTAATAAGCTCACAGATTGCGCTATTTTATTTAATTATATTAATGCCTGTAACAAATGGGGGGCAATCGTTTGCACAGATACAAAAGGTACTATTTAAAGTGGACCCCATTGTCCAGACAAAAAAAATATTAATTTAAGATAGAGCCCTGTTCACACTCCAGCTGAATGGCGCTGTCCCATTTTTTATACTGGAACTGATATTTCTATCTTTCCATATTTATCCAAAATTTTTGCACCTCCACCAGTGGCTGTTTGGTAGACCATGCTGGGTGTTTTATAACTCAATGATTGATGG
>CAIVYW010000429.1 GCA_903910205.1 uncultured Methylococcaceae bacterium
ATTCAGAACTTGTAAGCAGAGCATATTTACCTGATACTTACTGATTATTAAAAATAACACATCATAACCGGAAACAATCATGGACATCATTTTTTTAGGCGGACTTGAAATTGAAACTATCATCGGTATTTACGATTGGGAAAGAGAAACTAAGCAAACGGTTGCGCTCGATATTGAGATGGCCTTTGATATAAGGAAAGCAGCCGAAACTGATGATATACAATATACGCTAGATTATAAAGCCGTCTCTAAACGGGTTATTTCTTTTGTTGAGGGCAGCCAGTTCTTTTTAGTAGAAAAATTAATTACTGAAATAGCTGAGATTATCCTTAATGAATTTGATACGACTTGGGTGCGTATTTCTTTAAATAAAAAAGGTGCAATTAGTGGTGCTACTGATGTTGGGCTTGTTATTGAAAGAGGTGAAAAATAACCGATGTCTAAGGGTTACATTAGTATAGGTAGCAATATTGACAAGGAAATATATATTCCGGCCAGTATCAAAGCATTAGGGCAGTTTTTTGGTGAACTGATTATTTCAAGTATTTATAACTCAGAGGCTGTGGGTTTTGCTGGGGATAGTTTTTACAATTTGGTTGTTGGTTTTAATTCTGAACTCACTGTAAAAGAAGTCGCTAAGCAATTAAGAAATATTGAATTAGCTAACGGTCGAAGCAGAGATAGTCAGAAATTTTCTTCGCGAACGCTCGATCTAGATCTTCTTTTATATGATGATTTAATAATTAATGATGGTCGACTACAGATACCTCGTGATGAAATTGAATCTTATGCTTTTGTGCTTGAGCCTTTAGCGGAAATTGCTCCTACTTTAAAGCATCCCATTAGTGGCTTGAGTTATGTCGAACTCTGGGAGAAATTTGATAAAACTGAGCTTAAGCAACAGAAAATTACACCCTCTTGGGCTTCTTAATTTAATAGAATAAGGTACGTCCACCATCAATGGTTAGTATTTGTCCTGTCATATAATCAGCATCATGGATTAAATACCCAATGGCCTTAGCAATATCTAAGGGTTCTCCGCATCGACCTAAAGCGATGCGTTGTAAAATGTCATTTTTATCTTGTTCAGAGCAAGATTTGTCTGGCCACAAAATAGCCCCTGGAGCTACCCCATTAACGCGTATTGATGGGGCTAGTTCTTTTGCGAGCACTTTGGTCATGGCTTGCAATCCAGCTTTAGCAATGCTGTAGACAGAATGGCCAGGAAGTCCTCGCTCAGCATGAATATCGATAATATTAATAATAGAGCCTTTATTAAGGGCTAATGTTTGGGATAAAGACTGCGCTAAAAAAAAAGGTGCTTTTAAATTACTGCCGAGTAATTCATCCCATTGTTGCTCGGTAACATCATTGATGGTCGTTGGATAAAAAGATGAGGCATTATTTATTAATACATCTATGCCGCCCTCCCATGCCAAGCAAGCGGCTTTGGCCAATGCACAACGCTCTGCTTCAATGAGGAGATTAGCTTGCATAATAAACGAAGAATTCCTTCGTTTTAGGTTAAGCTGATTAGATAGCTCTATAGCCTCAGCTTCTGCTGTTTTGTAGTGCAAGAACACATTGCAGCCGTGGTCATGTAAATATTTAGCGCAGACAGCGCCAATGCGTTTAGCGGCACCGGTGATTAATACATTTTTTTGCATGTCGCTACATTCCCAGTTAGTAAAGCAAAGCGGGTATTGCAAAGATTACCCAGAAAATATCACATCAAATTGTTGCATTAATTCGGGCGTGTCTCTTCGTACGATGAGTTGTATAGGTAAGCATAAGTCATCGGCACTGAGTCCTCGTTCTTGCAGCGATTCATTTTCAGCGTATATGTTTTTAACATCATAAATTTCCAAAGCAGAAAAAATAGCGGCAATATCTTTCATGTCGTGCTTTTCAGAATATTGATATTTTTTTAACTGAAAAACACTGTCATCTAGCAATAAAAGGCTCACGGCTTGGTCAAAAGCTGCGGTTGTTAAAATAATATCGAGCATTTCTTGCGCATAAACACCGCTATGTGCCGCTTTTCGTAAGACAAATAAATAACGTTTATTCACGTTTCATCCAAATACGATTAATCGATCAGTCACTAAAGTGGCTTCAACCAGCTGTCCTAGGCCGGAAATACGAAAACCAGCGGCTAAATCATTATCTAGTTTACCTTGCCTACTTGCTTCATCAGCATGCAGTAAGCCACGGCGTTGTGCAGCAGAAATACAAACGACCAAATCAATAGGATATTGCTGAGCTAACTTACTCCATAGCGTGGTAAGTTGTTGCTCATCATCCGGTGGTGTTGAGTGTTTGAAAGCATGATAGATACCGTCATGGTAGAAAAATACCCGAAATATGTCGTGATTTTGTACTAAGGCCGCCTTAATAAAAAGATAGGCGCTATGTCCTGCGTTGCAATGGTAAGGACTAGAATTAACCTGTATGGCAAATTTCATCGTAAGATGGCAATTCTTGGGGTAGAGTTTAAGTGAGATGTTTTATAATAACATACGATAACTACCCTCTTAGCACTATCAATTAAGTTACCCTTTGTTTTTTGTTTTGTAACACATTGATTTTTTAGTTTAGAGACCTTACATCAGGATGACTGATCCTGCGCATATTGAGTTCACATGAGTAATCTAAGACCCCATGATTAAACGCTCTGCAATTATTTTGGCAATAAGTCTTGTTCTCTTTCCTGTTTCACGACAGGCCGTTGAGATTAATAAAATAGAACTGCCCGATATGGGCGATTCCTCTGGCACCTTAATCTCTCCTGCTGAAGAAAGAGAGTTTGGTGATGAGTTTTTTAGAAGTTTGCATTCACAAATTACTGTTAATGAAGATACTGAAATCCAAGAGTATATTCAATCGATAGGGAGAAAGTTGGCGGCTAATAGTGATAATCCTAGCCATCCATTTCATTTCTTTGTGGTCATGGAAAATGATATTAATGCTTTTGCAGGTCCTGGTGGTTATATTGGCGTTAATTCAGGATTAATCTTAATTACTGAAGCTGAAAGTGAGTTAGCATCGGTTATTGCCCATGAAATTTCACATATTACCCAGCGACATTTATTTCGAGCAGCAGAGGCATCAAGTCGCTTATCTATCCCAACAGCGGCGGGTATGTTAGGTGCTATATTATTGGGAACACGTTCTGCTGCTATGGGGCAGGCTGCCATTATGGCAATCATGGGTGGAAGCGTGCAATTTCAGATCAATTTTACCCGTGAAAATGAAGCGGAAGCAGATCGTGTCGGTATGCAAACCTTAGCTGCTACGCATTTCGATCCGCGTAGTATGCCGACCTTTTTTGAGCGACTGCAACAAGCAACGCGCTATGCAGGGCAGGGTGTGCCAGAGTTTTTAAGAACTCACCCTGTTACCGAATCACGTATTTCAGATACGCGAGGACGTGCAGAGACGTATCCCTATAAGCAATATCCGGATTCACTAGCTTATCAGTTAACAAAAGCGAAGATTCGTATTATGACGATAGCTGATCCTGTCTTTTTAGAACACTATTATCGATCCAGATTAAGCCAAGGCACCTTGGAGCAGCGTACAGTTGCTCTTTATGGTTTAGGCTTGTTTTTACTAAAAACTGAAAAATTTAAAGACGCAGAAGCGATTTTTCAAGGCTTAACTAAAGAATATCCAGAGCAGCCACAATATTCATCCGCACTTGCTAAGACCGCTTTTGATGCTAGAGATTTTAATACGGCCGTGTTACGTTATCAAAAATTGACAGAGCAATTTCCGGATAATTCGGCCATTAAACTTGAATATGTTAATGCCTTGTTAAAAGTAGATAAAGCCGATCTCGCTAGAAAATACTTACTGGCATTAAGTCCAGAAACCCAGCAAATGACAGTTTATTGGGGACTGTTGGCTGAAGCGTATAGCAAAAACAATCAACCCGCTGAATCTCATCGTTATCTTGCGGAATATTATTTTGCAATGGGGCAAACTAAGGATGCTATTTATCAAATTCGTATTGCCTTAGAGTCGAAAGGACTGAGCTTTCAGTTATCCTCTATTTTAAGTGAGCGACTTAACTTCTTTTTAAATCAAGAGCAAGAAGCCAAAGCGAATCGCCAGTAATGGATGGGAGGATTAAATGGGCTACCAATTTAAGACGAGACACAAGCTTAATCGTTCACTTTTAGACAGGGTTCTCCTAAGCGCAGACAAAGGGTTAAGGGTAAGGGTTAAGCCTAGGAGGCTG
>CAIVYW010000430.1 GCA_903910205.1 uncultured Methylococcaceae bacterium
CCATCAATCATTGAGTTATAAAACACCCAGCATGGTCTACCAAACAGCCACTGGTGGAGGTGCAAAAATTTTGGATAAATATGGAAAGATAGAAATATCAGTTCCAGTATAAAAAATGGGACAGCGCCATTCAGCTGGAGTATGAACAGAGCTCTATCTTAAATTAATATTTTTTTTGTCTGGACAATGGGGTCCACTATAGAGATCATCTTCATGGATATTTTTGACTTTGTAGATAACTAGTTTTTCAGGAAACCGATTATGCAAGCCTATTATGAAATAGAAACCGACATTCCTAAAAATCATCATCTTAATTTGGTGCTGCCTGACGATATTCCTGAAGGTAAAGCCAAGGTGGCTATTATTTATGAACTACCCAGTTTACAAACAAAAAATACGGAGGATTTGATTAAAGCCATTAAAAAGTTTCGTGTTAAACAGGCTTTGTCTAATAAAGAAATTAAGGCATTGATTGAGGAAGGGCGTGCCTAGTTTAGTATTGGATAATTCAGTTGCCATGCGCTGGTGCTTTAAAGATGGCAGTGATTCGGATTTAATCTATGCAGAAAAAGTGTTAGACCGACTGTCTGATACTATTTTTTTAGTACCTAACCTTTGGCATTTGGAAGCAGCAAATGTAGTGGTCCGTGCCCAAAAAAGACAATGGTTAACCACAGAGCAAATGCATGAGTTTTTAGAGTTAGTGGTGCAATTGCCGCTTAAAATTGACCAAGAAACAGCAAAAAAAGCCATGACATCAATATTTTCGCTAGCTAATGACCATAATTTGTCAGTTTATGATGCGGCTTATTTAGAATTGGCGTTGCGTCATCATGTGCCCTTAGCAACCTTAGATGCAGATTTAAGAAAAGCCGCTACTAAAGTAAATGTAGCCATTTTTTAACTATACGAAGAGCGAGATTAGACGCAAATTAACAATGAACTTAATTACAATTCAAAGGTAAAGATGACAAAAATTGAAGATGATATGGTTAAAGAAGAGGTATTTATGTCTAACTCTCATGGTGCTCATTCTAGAGTTAGATCCGCAGAGAATTTTGATGTCATAGAGTCTATGGGGGTTTTAGATATAGAGTTATATAAATCTTATAAACCATCGCTGTCTAAGATAGGTTTTTATGTATATGCATTATGTGAAATTGATGGGCATATACGAATCCCTTTTTATATTGGTAAAGGACAAGGTGATAGATGTTTACAGCATTTGTCCGAGATAAATAACACTCATAAGGTTAAGAAAATTCAACAGTTAATTTCTGAGAAAAAATTCGGAATTGATATTCTTAGACATAACATTGATTCAGATAAATCTGCAAAATTAATTGAAGCAACATGCATTGATTTATTGGGGGTTGGAAATCTAACTAATGCCGTTAGAGGTAGTGGTTCTTTAATGGGAAGAATGTCTCTTGAAGAAATCCATAATCTTAATGAGGCTATTGAAACAGAGGTTGAATCAGAGCATGCTGGAATAGCTGTTTTGTTAAACAAAACTTACAAATCAGGAATGTCAGAGCTTGAATTATTTGAAGTTACGCGTGGGATTTGGGCTAACCCTCCCAAAGATCCTGCTATAAAGTATGCGTATGCAACTTATGGAGGGATTGTAAAGGAGGTTTACTTAATTCATAGTTGGGTAAAAGCAGGAACGCAACAATATTTCACTCGGGATGATTTAGATACTCGAGAAGAGAGGCGTCGTTTTGAGTTTATTGGGCGTAAAGCAAGTGAAGAAGTAAGAGAAAAATATGTCGGTAAATTAATTAAGAAAAATAGAGGCTATGGTAGTCCTCTTATTAAAGTTGGTTTTCCTGAAAATACTGAAGAACCTGAATCCACTAAAAAATAATATTGGTTTTAATATGGATATAACTTCATTACCAATAATTAATCTAAGTGCCGCATCGATAATTTTAACGAACAAAAAAGGTATCTATTTCTGGCTTACAAAAGAGACTGATCGTATTGTTTATATTGGTGTAGCTTTAGGCGTTGGTGGGCTAAGAAGAAGAATTATAAATCAACATCTAAATCCATCATACATAGAATATAGATTACAGAAGCACACTGAAAAAGATAATTTTCAATTAGAACATGCTATACATCGTGTAAGTAAAGACACCAAACATATACAATATGGAATTGATAAAAGTTCATTTAGAAAATCATTAGGCAGAAAACTTAAGCTTAAACCAGGACAATACACAGTTAACTACATAATTGAAAATCTATATTTAAAAGTATTTGAATCAGAAGTTATCGATGAGCTAAAGATATGTGAAGTTGAACTTATACAAAAATATGCGCCCGAGTTTAACACTTCCCACAAGAAGAAATTGGGACTTTAATAACGATAATTACATTTGGATTTAATATGAACACACAAGATATACAAATAATACAAGAAGTTGACGAATTGGAGAACCCCAAAAATACTATACTGCATTGCAACGTTTAATAGATGATGGACAAGCTTGGAATCTGGAAGGCTTTTACGGAAGAAATATGATGCGCGCTATAACCGAAGGCTACTGTTTGCTGGGTTTAAATGCCCATAACGATGCTTATGGAAATAAAGTGCCATCAAGACTAGACGTTCAAGAAGGCACAAAAGGTACAAAGCAA
>CAIVYW010000431.1 GCA_903910205.1 uncultured Methylococcaceae bacterium
GAGAATTTCCAGCATTACTCTACCTTCCTAAAGTTGGATTCCGGAGAAAGCCATGAAGCCAAGAGACATCAGACCCGCAGTAATAAATGTAATACCCAAGCCTTGCAAACCGGCTGGAATATCACTGTATTTAAGTTTTTCACGTACACCAGCCATGACGGTAATCGCCAATGCCCAGCCTAAACCGCTACCCACACCGTAGGTGACACTTTCGCCAAAGTTGTAATCACGTTCAATCATAAATAAACTGCCACCCAAAATGGCACAGTTAACAGTGATTAAAGGTAAAAACACACCCAAAGCAAAATACAACGCGGGGAAAAACTTATCCAGAATCATCTCAAGAATCTGTACCAGTGCCGCAATCATACCAATACAACTTAAAAGAGCTAAAAAGCTTAAATCAACGCCTGTTATACCCATCCAAGAAAGTGCATCTTCTTTTAACAAGGCATGGTAAACGACATTGTTGGCAGGCACTGTAATCGCCTGTACCACCATGACCGCAATACCTAAGCCCATCGCTGTAGAAATTTTCTTCGATACTGCAATAAATGTACACATGCCCAAAAAGAAGGACAAGGCCAAATTTTCAATAAAGACAGCCTTAACAAATAAACTAATATAAGCTTCCATTAGTGATGCCCTCCTTCACCATGAGAAATCGCCATAATCTTAAACTCTACCTTTTCAGCTTGAGCAGGTTTCCATTGACGAACCCCCCAAATAATCAAACCGATGATAAAGAAAGCACTAGGGGGTAATAACATCAAACCATTAGGATCATACCAACCGCCGTCTTTAGTCAATTTAAACACTTCGATGCCTAGTAATTTACCAGAACCTAAGGTTTCTCTGAAAAAAGCCACGATCACTAAGATCAAACTATAACCTAAACCATTACCGATACCGTCCATGAAGCTTTCTAAAGGCGGATTTTTCATCGCATAGCCTTCAGCGCGTCCCATCACGATACAGTTGGTAATAATCAAACCTACGAATACCGACAATTGCTTGCTGACATCATAAGCAAAAGCTTTTAACAACTGATCTACCACGATTACCAAGGAGGCAATAATGGTCATTTGTACAATAATCCGAATACTGCTAGGAATATGGTTTCTAATGGCACTAATCGCCGCACTAGAAAAGGCCGTTACCAAGGTTAAAGCCAAAGCCATAATCAAGGAGGTCGACATTTGTGAGGTCACCGCTAAAGCCGAACAAATTCCTAATACTTGTAACGTAATAGGATTGTCATTGACTAAGGGGGCTGTTAATACTTTTTTTGTTTCATCATTTAATATTGCGCTCATGATTTAACTCCCTTGAACCGTTCTTACTTTCTTTAAATACGGAGCGAAACCTTCGTTACCCATCCAGTATCTGACTAAATTAGTCACACCGGTACTGGTTAAAGTTGCGCCAGCAAGTCCATCAACCTGATATTGAGAACCGGGTCTGGTGTTATCGACTGCCCCTTTAATTAAACTCAAAGCAGGCTCACCGATACTCGCTTCTGCAATTGAACCTTTATCCGCAGAATGTTGCTCGGTTTCAGCATAGACTTTTTTACCTTTCCACAAGGCACGCCAGTTAGGATTAACGACTTCGCCACCTAAGCCTGGAGTTTCTTGTTGATCGTAAAAGTTAATACTTTGTACAGTTTGACCATCCGCGTCTAAAGACAAAAAGCCATATAAGGTAGACCATAAGCCATAACCATGCATAGGCAAAATGATAGACTTAAGCTGGCCGCCGTCTTTTACTAAAAAGACTTTGGCATATTTAGCTTTAACACGAATGTGGGCAATATCTTTATCTTTAGGAATAGCGATACTTTGAGCTGGATCTTTGGCAGCTTTTCGTTGATCGTATTCATCAGCATTGATATTTTCAACATAAGCGCCTGTTTCTAAATCGACGATCTTTGCTTCAATTTTTTGAGCAAAAGTCGTGTTGATATTAGCGCCTTCTTCAAGTAGACCGGCTACATCAAGAATATTCTGTTTCATGTCCGCTGCTTTGTTATCAATTTGTAACGGTTTTAAAGCAACCGCAGCAAAAGACACAAGTACCGCACACACTAAACAAAGTGCCAC
>CAIVYW010000432.1 GCA_903910205.1 uncultured Methylococcaceae bacterium
ACCGTCTGTTTCTTAGAGGCCTCTTCGCGTTGTTTAGCTTTTTTGACTTGGTGTTGTGTTTGGGCATGTGGTTTGATTTGGTTTTTTTTTAATTTGGAATATAATTTTTAGGTTATGGAGTTAATGGAAAATAGATCATTAAAGCTTAAATAGCCGGAAAAATAAAATTTTAATACCCATTAAGTCATTGATTTGTAGGCTGCGCTAGAATGCTCTGAATTGCTGTTGATTGTCTTCGTGTTTGAAAAATATAAATTTAGCAGAGAAATCGTCTCGTGCTTTAGTTCTAAGAATATCTAGGTTTTGTATGAGTACGCCCATGGCTAGTAGTGTATTGGCAGGCACCTGATTGGCTAACATTTCTTCGCTGAATTGTTTTAGCGTCAGTTCTTGAGTGGCATAATCTTGAAAATCACCTAGGACTTCTTGTAAACCTTTTAGATTTTTAATGAAGATTTTTATTTGTTGTTCAGGATAAAGGTTTTGAAAAAACTCCATTAAATAGCGTAACTTTTTGCATGATTTTCTTAGGTCATGCAATGCTTCAGCCGGCGAATGTTCATTGATGGCATTACCTTCTTGTAATACCCGTTTGTAATTCTTCCAAATTCGTCGATCAGCGAGTTGTTTAATGGATAATTTAGCATTGGGTTCTACTGGTTTAAGTGGCGCTTGGACTTTAAGATACTGCTCCCATTCTGAAATAGTCGTTAAATATCGGCTGGAGCGTAATTTTGTGGCGAGTTCTTTTTGAGCGTGCTTTTGTTTAGTCAGCAAAAAATCATAAAGTGGCTGCAGATCATCTCGCATCGATTCTGGAAGGCTGTTTTTATAGGCTGTAAAATTTAGCAGATACACATCTAAATCCCTAACGGTTCCAGTAACTTGGCCTAGCCAAGAAAAGAAATCGGTATAGTATTGACTCGTGTCTTCAGGCAATAGGTTTTTAAGCTGACTAAGTCCTGCGCGAGTTCTACGCACGGCGACTCTAAAATCATGCAAAAATTCACTGTCGATATTGGCAATGGTGCCTTGTTCATTATCTTTAATGGCTTTGAGTAAATGGCTATAGATATATTTAGTGGCTATATCAGCACGCATATCAGGATCTAAGTTAACATTTAACTTTGAGCTATAGTCATTAGGCTTGCGACCTTGCATATGCAAAGCCGTTAGAAGTAGCGGTTTGTGTGAGGGAATTAAGGCAAAATCTGTTGTGAGCAATGCTGCAATGTGTTCGATGGCTTTATTGTAGCCTTTAATCGGCAGCAAAATTACACGGTTATCAAATAGTTCGTGTTCTTCTAAAACTAATCGTAGGATGATTTTTTCATTTTTATTGAGAATATTCAGGCTATACGTTTCATAATCCAGATTGCATACCGCCATTAATGCTCGACAATCTAGTAATGGCCCAATAATGTTACGAACTTGCTCAGAAGGTAGTTGATGACTAAAATTAGGTACTTCATCTAGGTCGACACTTGCCAAAATAGAATCATCGCTAAGTGTTCTTAATATAAGGCTTGAGTTTGTTTTTGAACGATTAAATTCACAACTGATGCCCTTTGCGTAAAGTCGCCAATCAAAACTGTCATAATACGTTTTTAACGAATATTGCTTAGAAACCAATTGCACCGTGGCCTTATCGCTTAGTTTAGCAATAAATTTCTTGGCGCTTAAGCTAGTTATAAAGTTAAATGATAGAGACATAAGGACGGTTGAATGGTGGTAGTGTTATGAGTCGGATTAACGAGATGCCTTTTAATAATAACAATGTCGTATTAATTTTTAATGACAATGTCATAATCAAAGGCTATCGTAACCTAGTTTTAATGTTGCCTGCTTTTTAAATATATCGGTGATTAATATGAGTAAAGAATTATGCTTACTAAGGCATGGAAAATCTGATCGTGATCTTGCTGTCGATGATTTTGACCGGCCTTTAAAAAAACGCGGTAAAACAGCGGTACAGCGCATGGGAGCGTGGATGCTACAACAGCATTTGGTTCCGGATTGCATAGTGAGTTCGCCAGCAAAAAGAGCCATTTCTACCGCAAATATTGCCTATAAAGCCTGGGCTATTGAGGGTTTAGATATTATGCAAGATAGACGAATGTATCAAGAAGGTCTTGAGTCTATAAAGTCAGTATTGGCAGATTGTCC
>CAIVYW010000433.1 GCA_903910205.1 uncultured Methylococcaceae bacterium
AACCTGATTGGATACGGGTAAAGTTATCAGCCAGCGATGAAGTTACCAAAATAAAACAATTATTGCGTGAACATAAATTACATACGGTGTGTGAAGAAGCCGCCTGCCCTAATCTCAGTGAATGTTTTCAACACGGTACCGCAACGTTCATGATCATGGGTGATTTATGTACGCGTCGCTGCCCATTCTGTGACGTTGCACATGGCAAGCCTCTTGCGCTTGATAGCAACGAACCACAAAGCTTAGCCGATGCCATTAAAGCCATGGCCTTAAAATATGTGGTTATTACCTCAGTCGATCGTGATGATTTAAGAGATGGTGGCGCTGGACATTTCGCGGACTGTATCAAGAAAATACGTTTACAAACCCCCTCTACCAAAATTGAAATCTTAGTACCAGACTTTAGGGGTCGTATCGATAAAGCGATAGCGATACTCGCATCAGAACCTTGCGATGTATTCAACCATAACTTAGAAACAGTGCCTAGACTTTATAAGCAAGTGCGTCCTGGCGCAGACTACCAAGGCTCATTAGAGTTACTAAGAAAATACAGTATTGCCCAACCATCCACTCCGACAAAATCAGGGCTTATGCTAGGTGTAGGGGAAGAACAAGAGGAGGTTCATCAAGTGATGAGAGACTTAATAGCTAACGGTTGCTCAATGCTAACATTGGGGCAATATCTTCAACCTACTAAGGCTCACTTACCGGTACTTAGCTATATTACTCCTGCACAATTTGATGAATATGGCGTAGTAGCAAAGCAATTGGGCTTTAAACAAGTGGCTAGCGCACCAATGGTAAGATCCTCTTACCATGCCGACTTACAGGCTCAAGCTATTATCTAAAGGTAAATCAACGACTCTAAGCTGCGGCGTGTTACGCAACTGCTTAGAGACCTACTGACTACTCTTTAGGTAGTTGCAATTCAGCCGTCAAATTCCATTCCGAAAAAGGAAACGGCCGCGTTTCAGTATTGAACGTCAAAAACAACAAGATATGATAAGTGTAGACCGAAAGACTACGCCCAAAACTTAAAATATTGGGGTTTGCTTTTCCAGTCAATAAGGTGGAAGCAACTTGCAGCAAAATAACAAACCACAGCGCCATTCTAACCAAAGAACCAATTGCAGTAAAAACTAGCATAAAGAATATGCGCTTCCAAGTAGCCAACTGCGTCAGATTATAATTAATTTGTTCATCCATGAACACTTAACCTCTATTCATAATGTCACGCAAATCAAGGGCCGCTGCATTAGCTCTGGAGATATAATTTGCCATAGTCAGAGAATAGTTAGCAAATAAACCATAACCACTGCCATCTAAGATCATCGGACTTAAAATGGGTGTCAAGGCATTTTCCATCGCTTTAATCATAATATCAACCGTACGCATCGCTCGCTTATCTAGCAAAATATCAGCAAAGTCATGCTTAATCGCTCTGAGTATATGCAATAAAGCCCAGCTTGCCCCGCGCGCCTCATAGAAAATATCATCTATTTCCAACCAAGAGACTTTAGTAATAGGCGTGCCTTTTTCATCGGCCGCTAATTTTTCAATATCAGAAAGCCCTGGACCATAATTTCCACCCGCACTATTTGCTGTCAAGCGAGTAGACAAGCCACCCAAACGCTTAATAACCACCTCAGTGTACTGCCATAGATTGTCAGCTCTTGAGTAAAACTGCGCTTTCTTAATGGGACCGCCATATTTTTGCAATCGCGACATATATTTATGCAACGATTCTATGCCTTTTTGATATTCCGCTTCGGTAGATGGCAAAGCCCATGAATTATGTTCATAATAAAAATAAGGTTCTGCAATGGCCAAATCAGGATCTTCAGCTGATTGCGATTGATCCCTAGCAAAATGATTTCTTAACGCTGTAGTGGCATCGCGCAACATAACCAAAGCGCCATATTCCCAATTAGAAATGTTATCCAGAAATACGCCAGGAGGCGCAACATCATTAGTGATATAGCCACCACTCTTATGTAAGAGAACTTCGGCAATATGAGCTAAGGTATTGGTATAAACGTAACCAATAGGCATTTCTGAAATATCAAGCTCTTCAGCTGGCTTATGCGCTGCTTCTGTAGCAGCTGAACCATGACTAGTCTCTACCTTTGATTCTTCTGAGCGCTTGTGAGCGGCTTCTAATATATTAAATTGACCCGGTTCACTACCCCACCAGGCACCCAAGATCAAAAGTACAATTAGAACCACTAAGGTAAGCATACCAAAGCCCCAGAGTATTCCCTTAGACTTTACGTCGTCCAATGTATCGCTTGCTGCCATTTTCGCCATCCTGTAAGAAGGTTATCTCTGATAAAACAGACTGCTTTTATATAAAAAATAGGTCACATGTTAGCAGACTTTTCATTATTTTGCCTAAGAAGGCAGTGCTATTCTGGTTTTTTTTTGCTCTTGGAGGTGCATTATCGTAGACCTACATGCGGGGCGGGGTTTATAACCCCGTCTCAAACGTTTGATATTGTCATTATCTTTGAAAGATCACAAAAGAAACATGCCTACTTTTGGTTATATAACGCCATTTGGGTGCATCTAAACGTTTCGATCGGGGTTGCAAACCCCGATCGGCCTTGTCATCATCGCAATGTGGTGGGCTTAGCTTGATGCGTATGGGTTTGCAACCCCGCCCAGCATGAGGCTTTCACTACCGTTTTGTCCCGTCTAAAATTAGTAGCCAAAAAATCAACTAACAACGACTCCTAATCAGCCAACATCCGTTTTACTCAACAAGGCAATAAATCGAGTCCCTATGATTTCACTCATCTGTATTAAAAACAAATGCCCCATACTCTTTTGAAAACGATCGGCATTACGACTGCCAATCGCTAAAACACCATCAAGTTCAGTAAAACTCATGGGGATGATTGCACAGGACTTTACTTCGGTGGCCGCATCACCAAACAAGACTTTAGCTTGAGCTAACGTCGCTCGCCCACATTTCGGCTCATTACTGGCCAATTGTTTTAAAAAAGGCACTAAATCCTGACTGCCTGGCGCTATAAACAAATTATTAACCGTAGGATTTGAGACCTGCTTAATAATACGCACAGCAACAAAGTCAGTTAGAAAATATTCCGCCATAACATCATTAAGATTAGCGACGATTTCTGCAAGTGTTGTCGCCTCAAGCAAAGCCAATGATAGCTTGTGCATCCGAATAATAGCAATATCATTGTTTCTGGCAATTTCTAGCAGATCATTAAACTGAGATTCCAATGCTTGGCGGCTAGATCTTAATAACTCAAGCTGCTTTAATAGTAGAGACGTTGCTGTTCCACTCGGATGAGGAATACTCAAACCTTCTAGCAACCCCAAATGCTCATGAAAGAAATCAGGATATTGCCTTAAGTATTCAGCTACCTGGTCTGCGCTGACTACCGTACTTTCTTTACTCATAAATAAATAATTCCATCAAAAACAGAAGTCGCAGATCCAGTCATTAGCACTGACTCAGCTCGCCCCGCCCAATTTATTGCAAGCTCACCACCGGGTAATTCAACATTAACTTTTTGATCCAAGCAATTTTGCAAAATACCGATCACTACAGCAGCACAGGCACCGCTACCACAGGCGAGTGTTTCAGCCGCACCTCGCTCATAGACTCGAAGTTTTATATGCTGACGATCAATGACCTGCATAAAACCGATATTTGCCCGCTCTGGAAATAGCACATGACTTTCTAGCGCCTTACCCCAATCAGCGACAGGCGTATTACTCACATCATCAACGCTGATAACTACGTGAGGATTGCCCATCGAAACGGCAGCAAAGACATGCTCAATACCATCAACTGTCA
This sequence comes from uncultured Methylococcaceae bacterium, assembly GCA_903910205.1. Lineage (GTDB taxonomy): Bacteria > Pseudomonadota > Gammaproteobacteria > Methylococcales > Methylomonadaceae > Methylobacter_C. The sequence continues at coordinate 3,830 of CAIVYW010000433.1, forward strand.
CCTTATAATTCAAGGCTTCCTGTTCAATAAGCAAAGGAATTTCTGAAGGGCTATGTTTAGGCACCCCCATATTGACAGTAATTAAATCACCCTCAGTAAAAGTCAATATTAATTGACCCGCGTTGGTGTCAACCCGTATTTCGTCATGATTTGTGAGCGCCTTATCGCGTACGAATCTAGCAAAACATCTTGCACCATTACCACATTGTGCAACTTCGCTACCATCTGCATTAAAAATTCTATATTTAAAATCAGCATTAGCACTAACGGGGGATTCAACCAATAAAAGCTGATCAAAACCAATGCCAAAATGACGATCAGACATAAAACGAATTTGTTCCGCAGTTAGCGCAATGACTTGATTGATCGCATCGATCACCACAAAATCATTACCCAAGCCCTGCATTTTAGTAAAATGGATCATGGTAATAAATGCTCGCCCGACCAAAGTTGGGCTACTTTTTCTCTTTCTCTGACTAAATAAGTCTGGTCACCATCAACCATCAGCTCAGCCACTCTAGGTCTTGAATTGTAATTAGAGCTCATAGAAAAGCCATAAGCACCCGATGACCGTATTGCCAACAAATCACCTTTAGTCAGTTTAAGGGCACGATCCTTACCCAAAAAATCACCCGTCTCACACACTGGGCCTACAATATCCCATTGCAACTCAGCAGCATCACTAACAAGATTAACCGGAATAATCGCCTGCCAGGCACTATATAAAGAGGGACGAACCAGATCATTCATCGCTGCATCAACGATAGCAAAATTTTTATGTTCTGTAGGTTTCAAGTATTCAACTTTCGTCACTAAAATACCCGCATTACCGACAATAGCGCGTCCTGGCTCCAATAAAATCTCAAAATCGCTCTTGCCTAGACGCTCTAAAAGCGCAGCGATATAATCAGCAGGCTCCGGTGGCTGTTCCTCGTTATAACGAATCCCCAAGCCTCCCCCCAAATCTAAATGCTGTAAAACGATACCCTCAGCTTTTAGAGCTGCGACCAAATCGAGTACCTTATCTAGCGCATCCAGAAAAGGCCGTGTTTCTGTCAACTGTGAGCCTATATGACAATCTATACCCACCACCTTAATATTCGACATCTGTGCCGCTCGTCGATATTCAGCTAACGCTAAGGTAATATCGATACCGAATTTATTTTCCTTTAAGCCGGTAGAAATATAAGGATGGGTATTCGCATCAACATCAGGATTGACTCGAAAAGAGACTGGGGCAATCACACCTAACTGCGCAGCTAGTCTATTAATTCTATCTAGCTCATCAATGACTTCAACATTAAAGCAGCGTATACCTATTTTTAAAGCGGCTAAGATTTCATCTTCACGCTTACCTACCCCTGAAAATACTATTTTCTTAGCGTCACCACCGGCAGCGAGTACCCGCTCTAACTCCCCCAAGGAAACAATATCAAAGCCCGAACCTAAACGCGCTAAAACATTAAGCAGGGCAATATTTGAATTTGCTTTTACGGCATAACAAATCAAATGAGCCTGATCACCAAAAGCGCGATCAAAGGCTAACCAATGTCGCTCTAAGGTTGCTCTTGAATAAACATAACAAGGGCTGCCATAGTCATGACAAAGGTCTTGCACCGCAACATCTTCAGCATACAGTTCATTGTTGCGGTAATTAAAATAATCCATAGTTATTTATTTTTATCAGGTAGTGGTGCTTGTGGCACAGGAGGCACATAAATAGGCGCAGGTTTATCAGGCATATATAAGGGACCCGGCTGCCCACAGCCTATTAATAATAAGCAAGTCGTTAATAACAGCCCTAATTTATAGGATTTAAATAGCATGATAATCAATGAATGAGGAAAAGCACTAGGAAAATGAAATATCTGAAGCTGTAAATAATACCATTTTAGAATGCTTCTCTGTTAATTTTAAAACAGATAATTATGGATTCAAATAATAACTTGTATACCACAATACCTTCGCCAAAAAAATAACCCACAGAAGGTAGAAAACACAGTGGTTATAATGCATTGATAGTACGTATTTATATTAAAAATTATGTCAAAAAAACGTCTGATCTATTTATTAATAACTAA
>CAIVYW010000434.1 GCA_903910205.1 uncultured Methylococcaceae bacterium
CCAATATGACAGTCTGGCCGCAGAAACGGAATCGCGCTGGCGTTTAGTTGAAACCGCTTGGGAATTAAATTTACCAAAACATTTGATTCAAATTGATTACAAAGAAGAAACACGCGAGTTTTTTGCTGATAATAAATTGCGTCGTGTTGCGGTAACAGGCGCGAGTCCGTCTTTAAATGGTTATCAAAAAGGTCGGTGTTTTTATTGCTTTAAAGATATTTCTCTTGATAATAAGCATCCAGACTTTGCCGATGTTGATCATTTTTTTCCGCATAATTTAAAAAAGTGCGATGCCGAAAAACCTATTAATGGTGTCGCAAATTTGGTGTTGGCCTGTGTGGATTGCAACAGGGGAGTGAACGGAAAATTTGCCAACTTACCCGCGTTGCCATTGCTGCAACGTCTGCATGATCGCAATGAATATTTAATCATCAGTCATCATCCGCTTAGAGAAACCTTGATTGTACAAACCGGTAGCTCCACTGAAAGACGCCAGCAGTTTTTACAGGATGCTTATAATTGTTCCAGTACTCATTATGGTTTCAATCAAAAATGGCAGCCCACGCAACAAGGTGTGGCTACTTTTTAATGACAAAATTATGCCAAATGAGCTGGCGTTTTTGTTCGAGTTCCTGTTCATACAGTATGATTTCACAGTTGTTTTGTCTAAAATACTGGCTAAATGATTCAATATCAATAGCCTCGTAAAGCTTGCCATTTTCTCGTTTGTTTTCTTGGCTAGTGCCACGTAGGGTGATGATCAAGCAGCCCTCTGGTCGTAATAACTGTAAAAGACGCTCACAAGCCTGTTCGATGGCGGCTTTATCTAGGTGCATTAATACGGCTGAACAAAGAATATTGTGAAAGTGTAAGCTATTAAGGCTAGCTAATTTCGGCAAACTATCTTCATTAAATAGTAGGTCAGGATAAAGCTGACGAGCTTGTTTTAACATGCCTGCTGAAGCGTCAACACCGATGGTTAAAAAGCCTTGCTTATTCAGCCACTGGGTATCACGTCCGATTCCACAGCCAATATCTACGGTAGCGGTGTTTTTAATAAAATACTGATTGATTAGCTCATAAAGTCGATGAGGGATTAGTGTTGAATGCAATTGGGCGATACTTTCAGCATCTTGGTTGTAAATGTTTATTGTTTCTTTATCCATATTAAATACAGCTTGTAAAAGAGGACTATCCACTTAAGCGGTGTAGCTTGGGCTGCATGCTTTTCGCAAGCCACACTACTCGGCATTAATGTTGGGTTAACGATAGAGCCGTTAGCCCAACCTACTGCAGGGGTTGTATATAAGGCATCGTTATCGTCTTCATGTTCCGATTGCTGGGATGAGGTACGAATCCCAGCATTTAGCCAAGATTCCCCTAAGTGCAGACAATGGCATTCAATAGTCGTCATTGTCGGGCACGAATGCCTGACCTACAGCTGTCCCGTGTTAAGTGGCTAGCCGAAACTCGAAACCCATTATAAATACGCTGCGGTGTTAATGTTGAATGCAATTGTGCTATGCTCTGAGCTTGTTGGTTATAAGTGTCTATGGTTGCTTTATCCATATCAGCCCTCCACTCCCCAAAAAGCAAGGAAAAGTGTAAAAAAGAAGCTCTGTTTGGAGCAATATAGATCGTCTGTGTCGCCAAAGACCGATTTGTCAATGGTGTGTTCGCACCCATACGTCAGTCAATAGTTGTAAAATAGGTCGTTATATTTAATATTTTTCTAAATAATTTATCAAGGAACACCTCATGTATGCACATCGGACTATTCAACGGCTTAGTAACTTACATGTCCAATTTGATTTACCACCTGAATTTTCGGGTTGCACTGAAGCTGAAATCATCGTGTTGCCTATAGTATGATATTCTTTTAAGTTAAGTACTGTAATACATAGAAAAGTATGACAATATATAACCGATGAAATTATCGGAATATGCAAAGAAGATTGGTGTTACTTATAAGACA
>CAIVYW010000435.1 GCA_903910205.1 uncultured Methylococcaceae bacterium
AAAATATTGCTGGGAGAGAGCAATGCGGCATTAAGCGCGATAGGCGATTGTTTGAAAGGAATATTCATCGGTTAGTAATTATTTTAGCGTAGGTGACTATTCTATCATTATTGGCTGGATTATAGGACAGCCTCCTAGGTAATCCACGTTTTAGCGGTTATTATATTGACCTATGTTATGCAGTCTTTACTACACTGCCTTAAAGTTAAGCGAAAGCAGCAGACCCAGTTTATGTTGGCAGCTTAGGCTTTAGTACATCGGTACGGTATCAATATTTAAGTCTATTTAACTATCACACTATTAGGAGTTACAGCATGGCCATTTCATTAAGCAAAGGCGGCAACGTCAATTTAAGCAAAGAAGCACCTGGTTTAAACAAAATAGTTATCGGTTTAGGTTGGGATGCCCGCGCCACCGATGGTTCTGACTTCGATTTAGATGCCAGTGCTTTTTTAGTCAAGCAAGACGGTAAAGTTCGCTCAGATGCTGACTTTTGCTTTTATAATAATAAAGTTGTTGCCGAGGGTGCTGTTTCGCACATGGGTGACAATACCACGGGTGCTGGCGACGGTGATGATGAAACTGTTAAAGTTGAATTATCTAAAGTGCCTGCTGATGTCGATAAAATTGTTTTCGCAGTGACTATCCATGAAGCGGATACTCGCAAACAAAACTTTGGCCAAGTTAATCACGCCTTTATCCGAGTGCTTAATGAAGAAGGCGGCCAAGAAATTGCTCGTTATGACCTGAGTGAAGATGCCTCTACTGAAACAGCCATGATTTTTGGTGAGATTTATCGAGTAGCCGGTGACTGGAAATTCAAAGCCGTAGGCCAAGGTTTTGCAGGTGGCCTAGGTGCCTTAGCCTCATCTTTTGGTGTGAGTGTGTAACACCTAAGTTGCGTAGGATGGGTAGAGCGTTAGCGAAACCCATCGATGACATGCGTTTGATGGGTTTCACTTTGTTCTACCCATCCTACGATCTCTCATGACTCTATGTTGGGTTAACGATAAAGCCGTTAGCCCAACCTACTGCGCTGCCATTAAGTTAATTATCATTATATAAACGTGGAGTGCAATAGCTTCAGCTATTGCTTTATAAAACAGCTAAAGCTGTTTTACTCCAGATGATCATGTAACTTAATGGCGTCGATACGGTAAGATAGAATCGATAAAATTACTCTCTTTTAGGAACACACGTTATGGCTATCAATTTACAAAAAGGTCAAAAAATATCTTTATCTAAAGAATCCGGCAGCACCTTAAGCAAGGTTGTTATGGGTTTAGGTTGGGATGCTAAAGCACCCAAGGTTGGCCTTATAAAAGGCATGTTTGGTGGCAGCAAAGATACCGCCGTTGATTTAGATGCTTCTTGTGTATTATTTAATGATGAAAATAAAGTGGTCGATATCGTCTACTTCGGACAGTTAAAAAGTCGTGATGGCAGTATTGTACATACTGGCGATAATCGTACCGGTGAAGGTGATGGCGATGATGAACAAATCATTGTAGATTTAAATAAAATCCCCGAAACGGTTAAATCGTTGGTGTTCACGGTCAGTTCTTATACGGGTGAAACCTTCAACACCGTTGAAAACGCTTATTGCCGCATTATTGATAACAACACTAATAATGAAATTGCCCGCTATACCTTAACCGCTCAAGGCACCCATACCGCACAAATCATGGCTAAACTGTATCGCCATAATGGTGAATGGAAAATGCATGCTATTGGCGAAAATGGCACAGGACGTACTATTGAGAATTTACTGCCACTGATTACACTGCATCTATAATGAGAATTTGGTTTAACAAGACCTTCTCAACCATCAGTTCAGTTTTTAACGCGATTCATCTAGCCTTTCCAATCGATGAAGTCAGCTTAATTTGTACGCATACCTATGGTAACGCGGCGGCTTTTTTGGCGGCAGATGAATGCCATCTTGAACCGTCCGAGTTAAGCGGTTTTGCCTACTTAGAATGGTGTGTTAACTTTTGTCAGCAACATAACATACAGTTATTTTGGCCAGGTAAAGAAGCCGCGCTCATCAGTCAACATCATAATTTATTTTTGGCGACCGGTACGCAAGTACTCTCGGTCGCCGATTATGAGACACTCACCCTACTGCATAATAAAGCCGATTTTTACAGCCAGTTAAATTCAGCTATTGCACAGACTATGGACTTTATCGCCGTTAATACGGCCGATGAATTTGACCTTGCCGTGGCCAATTTATCGAAAAAACATGACAGTCTCTGTGTTAAGCCCGCTGTATCAGTGTTTGGTTTAGGTTTTCGCATCTTAGATACCCAACGTGATAGCATCAAGCAACTACTGGAGGGCATTGAATACCAAATCCCCTTACAGGAATTACGTCTAGGTATGAAAAATAGCCCCACATTTGACACCTTACTGGTTATGGAACATTTGGCCGGCCATGAATGGAGTGTGGATTGTGCAGGTCGACAAGGTGAATTACTGTGTGCAGTACAACGCAAAAAACCGCTGTTAGCAGGTCAGGGTCAAACCATAGATAATGATGCCGACATACACAATATGGTGATGCGGCTAAGCGCACATTATCAACTCAATGGGTTATTCAATATTCAGTTTAAGGAAGGCAGACAAGGCGTTCGTTTATTAGAAATAAACCCCCGTCCTTCCGGTGGTTTTGGTATGGCTTGTTTATCGGGGGCAAATTTAGCAAAAATCGCCTTACAGAGTATTAAAGGCGATATTATTCAAACACCGATTATTCACTATGGTTTAAAGGTCACCGAAGTGAATACGCCCGTTATACTTTAAACGCTTACGGTCGCGGATGATTAATCCCTATCATAACCGCCTTACATCGTTATCTTTTACCTTATGCCTTTTTACTTTCACTCTAAACATACATGTTAAATTTTAAGAATATAGCCCTGCGCCGTGGTGCGCGGGTGCTGTTTGCCAACTCTACCTTCACTATCCATAAAGGCCAAAAGGCAGGTTTTACCGGTGCCAATGGCGCAGGAAAGTCTAGTTTATTTGCACTGGTCAAAAAAGAACTACATTTAGATGAAGGTGATTTTTCCATGCCACCGCATCTGGAAATCGCTCATGTCGCGCAAGAAACCCCTGCTGTTTCCAGTTCAGCTATTAATTATGTTATTGATGGCGATCAAGAATTAAGACGTTTACAAGATCAGTTAAAACTTGCCGAAAGCTCAGACAACGGCTTAAAACAAGCAGAACTACATGCCGCCTTAGAGAACATCGGTGGTTATACGGCTCAGGCCAGAGCCTCGCGTTTAATGAATGGTTTAGGTTTTACCGCAGATCAAGAACACAATGCGGTCAACTCGTTCTCTGGCGGTTGGCGTATGCGTCTTAACTTGGCACAAGCGTTAATGTGCCGCTCAGATGTATTGCTATTGGACGAACCGACCAACCATTTGGATTTAGATGCTGTTATTTGGCTGCAAGATTGGTTATGCAAATATCCCGGCACTTTACTGCTGATTTCCCATGATCGTGATTTTCTTGACACCATCACCGATCACATTGTCCATATTGAGCAGAACAAAGCCGAAATTTATACCGGCAACTATTCTGCCTTTGAAAGAATGCGTGCTGAAAAATTATCACAACAACAATCGGCTTATCAAAAACAACAACGTGAAATAGCCCATATTCAAAGTTTTGTCGACCGTTTTAAAGCGCAAGCGACTAAAGCACGCCAAGCGCAAAGTCGTATTAAAGCCTTAGAACGCATGGAAGTCATTGCTATGGCGCATGTAGATTCGCCCTTTGATTTTAGTTTTGCCAAACCCGGCAAAATGCCCAACCCTTTATTGACGCTAGATAAAGCAGACATAGGCTATGGCGATACCTGCGTTATTAAACAAGCTAGCTTATCTATTTCGCCCGGTGACCGTATTGGTTTATTAGGTCCAAATGGTGCGGGTAAATCGAGTTTAATTAAGGTATTAGCCGGCGATATGTTACCCATGTCGGGTAAAAGGCAGGAAGCGGAAGCCTTAAAAATCGGTTATTTTGCTCAGCATCAACTCGAACAGTTGCAACTAGACGAAAGCCCGTTATGGCATCTGCAAAAATTAGACAAACAAGCCACAGAAAAAGACTTACGTAACTTTTTAGGGGGCTTTGATTTTCAAGGTGATAAGGTTTTAGAAGCCGTCAAACCTTTTTCAGGCGGTGAAAAGGCGCGTTTAGTGTTAGCGCTGCTGGTTTATCAAAATCCTAATCTGTTATTGCTAGATGAACCGACTAACCATTTAGATTTAGAAATGCGTCATGCCTTGAGCGTAGCGCTGCAAGACTACCAAGGTGCTATTGTGGTCGTCTCTCATGATCGACACTTATTGCGCTCTGTTACAGATCAGTTATTATTAGTCGCTGGCGGTAAAGCCCAAGCCTTTGATGGTGATCTTGATGATTATCGAATATGGCTCACCGAACAGAAAAAAGGCGACGATAAATCAATCATTGACAGCAATGACACTGTATCACGCAAAGACCAAAGAAAATTGGATGCCGATCGAAGGAAAAAACATAAACCACTGTTTGATACTCTTAAAAAAGCAGAAATGGCCGTTGAAAAATATCATAATGAACAACGTGAACTAGAGCATCAACTCACTGATCCTGCGATTTATGAAGCATCAGAAAAAAACCAATTAAAGCGTATATTAGATCGAAAAATTGAAGTCGATAAAGCACTCGATGAAGCAGAATCAGCTTGGATGGATGCAGAAGCTGCGATTGAAAACGCGCAATAAAAATGAGGGCGTTCTGTTGGGTGGATAACAAAGCGTGACTAGGTTTATAACCTTGTTACTCACGCTTTGGTGTTATCGAAATCTAAACGTTTCAGTCGGGGTTGCAAACCCCGACCGGCATTGAGTTTAATCACACAGTGGCTAAATAACTATAATTAATATCACCTAGGACAAACATTATGAGCAATTATAAACATATTTTGTTGGCAGTGGATTTTTATGACAACTGTTCCGACGTTAGCCAAAGAGCCAAAGACCTAGCACTTAAATATCAGGCCAAACTGAGTATTATTCATGTCGTCGATAATTTACCACTCACCGATACCGGTTATGGCGCAGAAATACCTTTTAACGTAGACTTTACCACTGAGCTGATGGCTAATGCCAAAAAACAACTCGCTAAACTCGGTACAGAACTGGCGATCACAGAAGACCTGCAATGGTTGGAAATGGGCAGTCCAAAAACCGAAATAATTCGGGTCGCTAACGAAAATAACGTAGATCTAATCGTTGTCGGTTCTCATGGCCGACATGGCTGGGCCTTATTGCTGGGCTCAACCGCTAACGGAGTACTCCATCACGCCAGCTGTGATGTGTTAGCGGTACGTTTACAAGAATCGTAAGTCATATTAAAATCTGTACTAAGGTAACTCGCAAAAAATAAAATACTCCCCCATAGGATGTGCCAAACGCTAGTGAAGCGCATCGCTCTATCATAGTGATGCGCTTCACTGCCGTTCAGCACATCCTATAAAATTGGGGGTTTTATTATTGCGTCTTACCTAAACAGTCATATCAAATTAAGCACACTGACTAAAAAATTAAAGTGCTCACATTATTAAGGTAGATAAATGATAGGTCATATTGAAAACTTCCAGCCTGACACACAAACAGGCACCATCAAAAACGAAACAGAAACGTATACCTTTCATTTAGATGATTGGGTTGCACAAGTGCCGCCCGATATTGGCGATGATGTCATCTTTGAAAACGAGGGCAGTGCCGCACGAAAAATTGATTTAGTAGGCGCTTATTTAGTCCAGCCTAAAGCCGTTAAATATAAATATGTTGCCGTAGCCTTAGCTTTTTTTCTTGGCTTTACCGGCATGCATCGATTTTATTTAGGCTATTACAAACTCGGTTTAGCTCAGCTGGCATTTACGGCCATAACAGTCGGCTATGGTGCGCTTTGGGGCTTTATAGAAGCGATATTACTTTTTGCAGGTCATATCAATAAAGACGCCAAGGGTCGTCCTTTAAAATAAATCACTATCACCTTAAGGTGCGACTAATCGAAGAGTTGTCGTGGGAGCAGCTAAAGCTGCTCCCACAAAAAAAGGCTCTTAACTTAAAGTGCCTTTTTTTGAACGTTAACCCTTACTTAGGATAAACATTAACGGCAGTTAAGCCCTTAGGGCCAGACTCTACGTCAAAACTCACTGTTTGACCTTCTGTCAGTGTTTTAAAGCCATCCCCTTGAATAACCGAATGATGTACGAATACATCTTCGCCACCGTCAGTAGGTGCGATAAAACCAAAACCTTTAGTGTTGTTAAACCACTTTACAGTGCCTGTTGCCATTTTGAAAACTCCTAAAATAAAAACTTACGGTTAACACAGAATTACAATATTGATAACCGGGACATCCACGCTCAACATCTTTACTCTGCTAGGCGCGAATTGTACTGGTATTTGTGACAGGATGCCATTTATTGAAAGGTTTTATATAAACCATCTAGGACTAAGGCGTTAGGACTCACCATACCCACCACCTTTTTATTGTCCAGAACTGGGGCTCTTACCAAATTATAATTAGCAAACAACCGTGAACAATAGCGAATATCCATATCAGGATGCACAGAAATAACAGGCTTACTCATTATTTCATAGACATTAACTCGATCTGGCGCACGATCTTTAGCTAAGACATGACGCGCAATATCACCCGACGTTAACATGCCATATTCATCATCTTCATTGCGTTTATTCACAATAAGCACAGCTGTTTTTAACGCTTTCATTTTAATCAAGGCATCTGCGACAGTTGCGACCCCTTCAATGGTTCCAAAGTCTGTTTTCATGATATCTTTGACTCGGATTAACGCATTATTTGTGATCATATTTTATCCTCAAGCTCTTGGGTTAACTCTTCTACTTGACGCATAACACCAATAGCATCTTCAACATCTACCTGAAAGGCGATACCGGTACCGGGCTGGTTATCAAATTGTGCCACCTTAGCAATTTTTTCTAAGATATGTCGGCTCAGATGCTCTTCAACCAAAAACATTAAGACATCTCGGGGAGATTCTAATGACAGCCCAAAAAATGTTTTCGATTGTTTCAAGCCTTCACCACGGGCATGATTGATAACCGTCGCACCTTTAGCGCCACTTTGACGCGCTGTATCCAGCACTAAGTCGGTTTTATCATCGTCGACAAAGGCAATAATTAATTTAAAATGCATGATGTTCCTTTAAGTAGTAGATAAGAGGCTACGTTTACCCAGCCATTGAGCAATTTGTGCGTAAGCTAACACAGTCATAATAGGATATAAACTGGCGAATGCGATTAAACCAAAACCATCAATTAAGGGCGTTCGACCCGGAATCGCCTCAGCCAAACCCAAACCTAATGAGGTCACTAAAGGCACAGTCACCATAGACGTGGTTATACTGCCTGAATCATAAGCCAGGGCAATAATTAATTTAGGCGCAAACAGGGTTTGAATGATAACAATGAAGTACCCTAAGATAATCAACCCATATAAGTCTATACCCGTAACGATACGAAAAGTACCCAAGGCTAAGCCTATTGCCACACCTAGCGCAACAGAAATACGAAAACCCCAAGCACGAATCACCCCGCCTGAGGTGTGTTCAACCTTAATGGCAATCGCTAATAAGGTCGGTTCGGCTAAGGCAGTAGCAAAGCCAAGGCTTGCAGAAAATAGATAAACCCAATAATAATCCTGCCAGACTACTAATGGCAGTTTAGCAGTAATGCCTAAAAACTCTGGCGCTGTCAATTGAAAGGCCATTAAAGTTCCTAAAGGAAATAAGGCCAATTCCAAGCCTTCCAGAAAAAAGACGATGCCGACTAATACAAAGATAAACCCCATGATTATTTTTTTGGGATAAGCCAAGGCTTTACGTATAACTAAGCATTGGAAACCAACAATGACTAAGACGATAGGTAAAATATTCGTACACACCTCTTGTAGTCTCAGCAGAATATGCAATAACCATTCAAGCATAAGCCATCCCATAGATCATCACGAAAATCATGGGCATCAACGATGCAAATACCACCAAACCAAAGCCATCAGAAATAGGATTACGGCCTTTAATAGCGGATGCTAAGCCTACCCCTAAAGCGGTCACTAACGGCACGGTAATGGTCGAGGTAGCAATACCGCCTGAATCATAAGCAATACCAATAATGTCTTTAGGGGCAAAGGGCGTTATCAAAGCAATGCCCCCATAAGCACAAAAGACCGGGTAATAAACAGGCCAACCTTTGATAATTCTCAGTACGCCAATTAATATGGCCAAACCGACAGAAATAGCCACCGTTAAACGCAAGCCTAAGGCATAACGAGAACTCGCCATTGCGGTTGGTTCAATAAGATGCTTAAGGCTAGCACTCATAGCCGCTTTATCAGCAATAGTCACCAGTGCTGGCTCTGCAATCGCTGCCGAAAACCCCAAACAAAAGGCAAAGGCTAATAACCGGGTGTGATTAAAAGTGCGGGGAATTCACAATAATCTTATGCAGCCACTGCGGTGGACAAATTATTCCAATATTTTTCCCAATCGCCATTGGCCCTTACAACACGT
>CAIVYW010000436.1 GCA_903910205.1 uncultured Methylococcaceae bacterium
AGTATAAAAAAACAGTTCGGGCTGTCTAATGTTTTATTGGACATTCATTTGAATGTCAGTTGGCATTAAAAATAATTTGTAGCTGCCCGTTTTTTACCAGAATTAATTGCAAATCAGAAAATACAAACTATTCCAATGACAGCAACCGACCCATAACGGTCATTGGTATATGGATTTAGGCTTCCCGATACCGGTCATTGGCAAAGTAAGTAAAACTATCAAATTGCTATTAAGGTCAGAGTAAATTTATAATTATCTCAGTTAATTTAAGTTTACTCTGACCCCAGTTATTTCTGACCCCAGTTATTTCTACGGCTGTAAAACAGAAAGCTGTCGTTTAACGTTACGGTAAGGGGCGCGCCGCTAACGAAAGCCAAGCGAAGCCACCGAACCTTGATAAAAACCAAAACTTCAAAACCGCCAACGGGCGGCGCGTCCCTTTGACCGACTTGTTGGGCTTATAAATTAGACAAAAGCCAAACAGTTCGTAGGGCGGTTTACGGGTTATTTTCCTGCGTCTTTAGCGGCTTTTTCGATCCATTTACCCATATTGCTATATCCATCATCTTTATTCCAAAGATAGAAATCATAGCCTTTTGGAATTTCTCCGCATCTTTCCGTTGTATTGCCTTGAAAATCTTTTATCTTGCTAATATCAATTCCAAGCAATCCATTCCCGCGTTCAATACTTTTTTCGATTTCATACTTCACCCAACGGCTACGGCAAGTTTTTTCGCCGACTAAAACAACTGTAACTGATGTCCCTTCTAATTGTTTGTCGATCCAATTTTTAATCGCTTGGTCGCCTTTCTTTTTGACTTCTTCGAACTCAGCTTTATCAATAAAGCCTGCTGCTTCTTTTCCTTGGGAAACCCAGCTATTTCTAACCACCATCGCTCGAGTTACATCATCATATTTGAAGCTAAAAAAAACTTTTCTTGCCATGATTTTCCTTTATTGAAGTAGATTAATTAACTCGATAACTAACTTTCTTACATCGTCAAGTGAGTTTTCGTTGTCTCCTAATAAGCAAAACAGTCTTTTTGCTTCATGTGAATTTGGTATTCTGTCAAATAAATTACTATCAACCAACTCTTCCCATAATTTCTCAGATATAAATCCAGTGACACCAATAGGTATAGTAAAAAGACCTTTATTTACAGCAATATCAAATTCTTCCTTCATTCCGTCAGATAATAGAATTTCACCATCACTGAATTTATTTCCAAATAAAAAAATGGCAATACCAGCATAGGAAAGCATATCTTCTCGATAGTCTTTCCAAAGTGCTTTCAAGTTTTGTTGCCCTGCATTTGGCTGCGGAAACGGTCTTAAAATTAACTGTTCGTTATCTAGGCGGCCTCCATTCATATATACATGCTCTAGCACTCCAGCAATAACCGAACTACCAATTCCAAGCCCAAATCCTGAAACGATTCTGTAGCCTGCAGAAGCTATATCTTTGCTCAGATTGTATACAAATTTTTCTGAGTTCTCTTTTCCCCACTTCCCGTAGTCGTGTGCAGCTCCTGATATAAATATAGTTTTACGCTTATATTTGTGTTCTAGTTCAGAAAGAATCGTTGTTATCTCAGTGTAATCATCAATAAAAAAAGTCTTAATTCCGAAGCGAAGCAAATCTTGAGTGAATAATTCTTGCTTTCTTGTCCTGTACTCAAAATCCGCTTGGTCTTCGTTATCTAATTTTTTGACATTTCTCAGAATACAATAATGCTGGCGTTGATCTTTATTGTAAGCAACTCTAACTCTACTTAAAATGTAATCCAAATTTGGATCAGTAAAGCTAAACCCAAGAAATAGAAAAGTTTTTGACGTTAAATCACCGCTCAGTGCATTCAAGAATGGCTGCATTTTTACATGATAAGCTTCATAATCATCTTTTGTTAAAACAGCTTCGCTAGGATGGTCAATATCACCGTGCATCTTATAAACGACTGCATCTCGCCTTGGCTTTGTAAAAGCTAATTGTTGATTTCTATATTTAACATCAGGCACTTTACCTGCTTCAATAAGAGAATTCTCTATTAGCTTGTCATAATTTGTTGTCCAAAATGTTGAAATGGGCAACCTTGAAATAATTTTGTGATTTTCTGTAGCTTTGGCACTTCTTGAAAACTCATCTATTAGAAGCTGATTTAATTTGCCTCGATTAGCTTGATTTGTGTTGCAGTGATATTGTGCCAAGGCAACAAGATCGACTTCTTTCTCAATATCTAAGTCTAGCTCTTCTGCAATCGGTTTTAGCAATTGACTCCAATTGACATAGCCAGCAGGTATGGATAATCCAGCACCAATAAATATTGCTAGGTTAGACTCAGCCATTTCGCTTGCCAAATTAGTTATCAAGCGTTGTTTTTCTCGTTCTTTTTTTGGCATCTCACTTTCTACGACTTTTTAAGCCCAACGTTACAGTAAGGGGCGTGCCGCTAACGAAAGCAAAACGAAGCCACCGAACCTTGATAAAAACAGAACTTCAAAACCGCCAGCGGGCGGCGCGTCCCTTTGACTGACTTGTTGGGCTGATAGATTAGACAAAAGCCAAATAGTCCGCAGCCCCTGCCTCATGAACACTTAGGCTTCGAAATGGTAGATTGCTAGCGCGAATCCCCATGGTTGGGTACAAATTCATAAATACCGTTCAAGACTACGTTTCAGAATATGAGGTAACTCTCTACCCATCATCCACATATCTTTGTCCGGCATATACATTTCTCGCATCATTGGATGCTCAAATGTAAATTCTATTAACTCTTGAAATGCGTCAATCACATCTCTTTTGTCTTCGTTTGAACTTGTATTTTTCAATGTTTTTACCACATCTAAACCAGCATCGTAAATCCATGGAAAATCGTCACGAAACAAGCTAATAGCTATTTGAAATCCTGTTAGATTTTTTTCAAATCGAGGGACTCCATGTATTAACTCCTCAATCATTATTGGATGGATTTTACGCTTACGGCTTGATGTCCTTGATACCTTGGTATACTCAGACCTTTCGATCATTTCGCGCAACAACATTCGAATTGAATGTATTTCTTTTGAAATATCACTATCAGGATTTCGTAGTAATTTTTGATTGATACGAGATATATCTAAAATTTCTTCTAGGATTTCATTTGAATGCGCGGTGATTTCTTTATGGTTTTCTTTTGCTATTGAAGGGGATACCTCTAAAAGTCCTTTTAGTTGCTCTTCTAAGCTCGGAAACCAAACTCCAAACGCTTTCTCTAATTGTTCAGAAGTAAGTTGTCCTTGATTACACGCTTGGTTTAAAGATACGAGTAATTTTTTAATATCCTCTTTTTCGAAGATAGTGGATTGAAACTGTAGAGCTGGCCCGTTCACTTCAGCTCTTTTAATATCAAATAAGAATGGGCAAACGTAGGACTTCTCCATAGTTTTTGACAATGCGCCTGCTTCGAACATAAGCCAGGGAGCAAGAATATTTTCTTTTGTAACACATAAAATTCCATACGTGGAATCTTGAAGTTCAGATGCAATATCAGTGCTCCACCTAGCACCTTTGTCTATATCCTCTGAAGAAACATATGGCTCTATCGACTGAATTACAGACGGAAGCCATTCTCTCAGTATCAATGCAACTTTATGGCTGGTGTCTCCAGACCAACTTAGAAATACTTTCATATGCCCTTACTTTTTAATTTTTTATGTTATTCATGTTCAGCGCATGGAAATGAATAAAGGTATAGCGGAAACAATGCCCAACGTAATATATATAAAGTGGACCCCATTGTCCAGACAAATAATGCCTTAGTTTAAGATAGAGTTCTGTTTATCTTCCAGCTGAATGGCGCTGTCCCATATTCGTTACGCATGAACCGATGTTTCTGTCGATCCATATTTATCTATATTTTTTGCTCCACCACCTATAGCAGTTTGATAAACCCTATCAGGCGTTTTATAACCTAATGATTGATGGTAGCGTTCCTGGTTATAAAATACGAAGTAGTCGGTTAACCCAATTAATAA
>CAIVYW010000437.1 GCA_903910205.1 uncultured Methylococcaceae bacterium
ACTCTGTATATAAAAAATTTAATTCTATCTCTTAGCACTTTCTAAGATTTGAACCAACTTGAAAGTTTTATTTTTAGATAAAGGTCTACAAGATGTTATAGCAACCACATCACCTTCTTGGCATACATTTTCTTCATCATGAGCCATCATTTTAGATGAGCGTTTAATGTATTTCCCATATACAGGGTGTTTTACAACTCGCTCTACTAAAACAGTAATGGTTTTATCCATTTTGTTACTAACAACCTTACCTGTGATTGTTCTTAACTTTGTGATATTTTCACTCATGATTATGCACTCGCCATTTGATTTAATATGGTATGAATCCGTGCCACATCGCGCCTAACTTTTTTTACTTGATCAGGTTTTGACAACTGACCAGTTCCTTTTTGCATTTTAAGGTTAAATCGCTCTCTAGATAAATCGAGCAATAGAGTCCCTAACTCTTCTTTTGATTTTTGGCGTAGTTCTGTTGCTTTCATTACATTATTGTCCGCGCAGTAAACATTGTTTTCAAAGGAAGCTTAGCAGCAGCCAATGTAAAGGCTTCGCGTGCAAGTTCTTCAGAAACACCTTGAATTTCATACAGCATTGTCCCAGGTCTTACCTGAGCAACCCAGTATTCTACACTACCTTTTCCTTTTCCCATACGAACTTCTAATGGTTTTTTCGTAATAGGCTTATCAGGAAAGATTCTAATCCAAATTTTACCACCACGCTTAACGTGTCTGGTTATAGTTCGTCTTGCAGATTCGATCTGTCTTGCAGTTAATCTACCGCGTGTTATTGCTTTAAGACCATATTCACCAAAACTAACTGATGATCCACGGACAGCAGTTCCGTTATTTCTGCCTTTATGTTGCTTACGGAATTTTGTTCTTTTAGGTTGAAGCATGTCATTATTCCTTCAACTACTTCTTGGAATCAGAATTAATAGACGCAAGATGCGCATCTATATCGAAAACTTCACCTTTGAAAATCCACACTTTAATGCCGATAATTCCATAGGTTGTATGTGCCTCAGCGGTTGCATAATCAATGTCAGCTCTTAAGGTATGTAAAGGAACTCGTCCTTCTCTATACCATTCGCTTCTAGCAATTTCTGCTCCATTTAAACGACCACCAAGGTTTATTTTTATACCTTCAGCACCTAAACGCATCGTATTAGTAACCGCTCGCTTCATAGCTCTGCGATACATAATTCTTTTTTCTAGCTGCTGAGCTACACCTTCAGCAACCAATTGCGCATCTAACTCAGGCTTTCTAATTTCTTCAACATTAAGTTGGACTGGAACTCCAATCATATTAGAAATTTCTTGTCTCAATAAGTCAATATCCTCACCCTTTTTACCAATTACAATACCTGGACGAGCAGTATGAATAGTAATATGAGCATTGTTAGCTGGACGATTGATTTGTATGCGACTTACTGACGCATGTGCTAATTTTTTCTTAATAAAAGCACGTACTGTTAAATCTTGATGCAGGAAAACCGGATAATCCTGACTACTTGCATACCATCTTGAATTCCAATCCTTTACAATTCCAAGACGTATTCCAATTGGATGAACTTTCTGACCCATAATCTACCCCTACTCGGATTCTGCGACTTTAATTGTAATATGGCAGCTTCTTTTAAGGATATGATTAGCATTTCCTTTAGCTCTTGCCTTAAATCTTTTCATGGTTGCCCCTTCATTTACATAAACGGTAGAAACCCTTAAGTCATC
>CAIVYW010000438.1 GCA_903910205.1 uncultured Methylococcaceae bacterium
CGCATTGCGTACAAAAGATTCAATCGTTGGGAAAATCATCAAGTTATTAAGAACAAAGTGGGGTAGTTATTGAATGAAGTAAAGGAAAGTTGGGCAGCTAATGACAGCCCAACTTTCTAGTTGTTATTATTTTTTGATGGCGTTAGAGCTTTCTTCACTTTCGTGCTGTATTTGTTCGCCTTCTTGAACCATGCGATTGCCTTCGTCAACTTTATTTTGGCCTTCGCGCGTTAAAATAGTGCCACGATCAATTAAGTCCTTACCTTTTTTCCATCGATCGCCCAAACTTGCTAGCCGTTGACTTTCGCTAATCATTTGTTCACCAGAAAGTGCAGGAGTCGCAGCTTGTACGGTAGCTGTACTTTCATTCTGTATTTGTTGGCCTTCTTGAATCATTCGGTTGCTTTCATCAATTTTATTGTTGCCATCGCGAACTAAAGCAGTGCCGCGATCAACTAAATCCTTACCTTTTTTCCATCGGTCGCCTAAGCTTGCTAAGCGTTTACTTTCATTAATCATTTGTTCACCAGAAAGTACCGGTGCTTGAACAACGACCGGCGCAGCCACAACGACGGGTGCTGGTATAGGCTCAGAGGCACAGCCACTTAATAGTAAGGCAAGGCTAGCGATGCTTAGATTAGGAATAATAACGGTGTGATTTTTCATGATCAATGACTCTTAATGTTATGGATTTATGATAGAGATGTTTAAATATTAAGCAGATTCTGAGTGGTAAGCTTCTTTATCGATATAGATATCAACAGGATTTTTCAAAATTATAGCAGCAACTGGCAGATCTTCACCTAAACGCCAACTTTTAACCGCATCTTGTTTGTTTTTACCGGTAATGAGAAAAATGAGTTGTTCAGTGTCACTTAAACCTTGAGCGCTAATAGATACTCGCTCAGAGGGTGGCTTGGGTGAATTATAAACAGCATGAGCTAGATCATTATTATGCTGATGCCCAGGAAACAAACTAGCCGTATGGCCATCTTCCCCCATGCCTAGTAACACCATATCAAACGGCACTGCTTTAGCAACAACTTGTTGGTAGTGTCGTGCTGCTAATTCTGGTCCTAGTTCGGCTGGGATAGTAAATATTTGCGCATCGGGTATAGATACTTTTGAAAGAAAAGCAGTTTCTGCCATTAGGCTATTTCGTTCAGCATGGGCTATTGGTAAACAACGCTCATCACCATAATAAATAAACCAACGCGCCCAATCGGCATTCGCTTTTGCTAATAAATGATAAACTTTTTCTGGTGTACTACCGCCTGCTAAGACTAATTTAAAATGGCCATGATCAGCAATCGCTTGATCTGCCGCAGCTAGGATTTGTTGATACGCGCCTAAAGCGACCTGATCAGCGGTATCTAAGGTGTGCCAACGACTCGTTTGTTGCATTTATTTACACTCCGGTGTTAAAGAACTGCGCCAAAAATGAGCGCTTTTTTCAAATAATCGACTGTCTTCAGGTCCCCAAGAGCCCGCAGGGTAAGTCGCAATAAAGTCTCGCTCTATCGCCCAAGTTTGTAAGATAGGATCAACAATACGCCATGCATATTCCACTTCATCAAAGCGTAAAAACAAAGAGCGATCACCTTTTAAGACATCAAGTAATAAGTCTTCATAAGCATCAATGGCTTTTTCATCGTCGTTACGAAAACTCGCATCTAGGCTAGTCGTGCGGGTTTTCATTTCTAAACCAGGTTCTTTGACGGTCATTTCTATACGTATACATTCTTCCGGCTGTATGCCCAGTAAGATCCAATTCTGATTCATACATTGCACATGGGTGTCTCGAAAGAACTGTAAGGGCGGATGGCGAAAACAAATCGAAATCGTTGATTGTGCTTTAGCCATGCGTTTTCCGGTACGCATATACATAGGAACACCGCGCCAGCGCCAGTTGTCGATATATAACTTCATAGAGGCGTAAGTTTCTGTCACGCTATTGCTCGGAATATTGGCTTCTTGCAAATAACCACTTACCTTTTCACCTTGAACATGACCTGACGCGTATTGAGCTCGAAAAGCATAGCCATGCACAGCTTCTTTAGGGATAGGGCGTATAGATTTTAATACTTTAACTTTTTCATCACGTAAAGATTCAGCCTCCATTGAAGCGGGCGGTTCCATGGTGACTAAAGTCAGTAACTGTAAAAGATGGCTCTGTAACATATCACGCATAGCACCTGCGCCATTATAATAATCACCACGACTGTCTATACCAATTTCTTCGGAATGAGTGATTTGTATATGGTCGATGTAATTGCGATTCCATAAGGGTTCAAGCATGACATTAGCAAACCTAAACACTAATACATTTTGTACCATACCTTTACCTAAGTAATGATCGATACGATAAATCTGTTCTTCGGTTAAATAATGGCTGATGCGTTTTTGCAAAGCTTGAGCACTGTCTAAATCATAACCAAAAGGTTTTTCAATAATAACCCGTCGCCAACCGAGATCCTCGTTAAAGAGTTGGTTATTACTTAACATTTCCATCACTAATCCGAAATCAGCAGGGCTAATCGATAAATAGAAAGCGATATTATGGGAAAATTTGTTCTTGTTGTTAAGCAACGCGGCAAGTTCGCTATAACACTCGGGCTTTACAATATCACCTTGATGATAGACTAAGCGAGCACAAAAGCGCTTAAAAATGCTTTCATCAAAATCATCTTTAGTTTTTGCCATTACCATTTCACGAACTTCACTTAACCATTTCTCCTGATCCCAAGGTCTTCGACCTATCGCAACAATACAGGTGCCGACAGGTAATCGATTAGCAACATCAAGGTGGTATAAGGCAGGCATTAATTTAGTTCGGGACAAATTGCCCGTTGCGCCAAATATAACGTAAGTACAAGGATCAAAATTCATAAACTGCTCACAGTTAAGTTTTTATATTTTATGGCTGTTGGTTTTAAGGTAAGACGCAATAATAAACCCCCTCTTTTATAGGATGTGCTGAACGGCAGTGACGCGCATCACTACGATAGAGCGATGCGCTTCACTATCGTTCAGCACATCCTAATTGGGGTGGTATTTTATTTTTTGCGAGTTATCTAAACAGTATAAGTAGATGAGGCCGTCTTACCACCATGCCCAGTCCAGTCGGTATGAAAAAATTCGCCTCTTGGTTTATCGGTGCGCTCGTAAGTATGAGCGCCAAAGTAGTCTCGTTGTGCTTGTAACAAATTAGCCGGCAGTCTTTCGGTGCGATAACCATCGAAATAAGCTAAAGCTGAAGAAAACGCGGGAGTCGGAATGCCTAGTTCTATCCCTAAGATAACGGCTTTTCGCCAGCCAGCATCTGCTAGCTTCATGGCCTTAACAAAGAAGTCGGCTAACAACAGATTTTCTAATTGAGGATTTTCCGTATAGGCTTGCTTAATATCATTTAAAAATTGGCTACGAATAATGCAGCCACCACGCCACATTAAAGCGATTTCACCATAGTTAAGAGATAAGTTATATTCTTTAGAGGCTTCACGCATTAAGCGAAAACCTTGGGCATAAGAAATAATCTTAGCCGCATATAACGCATCCCGAACAGCGTTAATCATCGCTAGTTTATCGCCTGAAAATGTTTGTTTGGGGCTAGTCAATAACTGTGCCGCTTTGATGCGTTCTGACTTTTGAGCCGATAAACAACGTGCAAATACTGATTCACCAATTAAGGTTAACGGTATACCTAAATCTAGGGCATTGATGCCGGTCCATTTGCCTGTACCTTTTTGTCCTGCGGTGTCGAGAATCTTATCGACTAAAGGCTGACCATCTTCATCTTTATAGGCCAGAATATTAGCGGTAATTTCTATTAAATAAGAGCTGAGTTCGCCTTGATTCCATTCGGCAAAGATGGCTTGCATTTCATCTGCGCTAAGACTTAAGCCTTCTGATAACAATTGATAAGCTTCGCAGATCAATTGCATATCACCATATTCTATGCCGTTATGCACCATCTTGACGTAATGACCTGCACCGTTATCACCTACCCATTCACAGCAAGGATCGCCGTTGACATGAGCACTGATCGCTTGAAAAATAGGTTTAACGATAGGCCAAGCCGCTTGGTTACCGCCCGGCATGATAGAGGGGCCATGACGCGCACCTTCTTCGCCGCCAGAAACGCCGGTACCGATGTAATTAATGTTTTGTGCGGCCAATGCTGCTGTGCGTCGATTGGTATCGGTAAATAAGGAGTTGCCACCATCGACAATAATATCGCCCTCTGCCAACAACGGTACTAACTGATCGATATAGTGATCAACCACGTCACCGGCTTTAACCATTAACATGATAATGCGTGGTATTTCTAAAGACTCGATAAGTTCTTCTAACGAGTGTGTGCCGACTACCAAAGTGTCTTTGGCAGGCCCTTCTAAAAACTCATCAGTGGTGCTCGTTGTGCGATTATAGACCGCGACTTTAAAACCATGATCGTTCATATTAAGAACCAGATTTTGACCCATTACTGCCAGACCGATTAAACCGATATTTGCTTTCATAATTGCACCTGTGTGATTTTCGTCAAAGGAAATATTAGCATATTTTAGTGGTGTCTTATCTATCAATACTTCGGACAGTTTTCGCAGCCGCTATCTTTAACTTAATCAAGATCTGTTTCTTGGTAGCGCTGACTCACGTACAAAAACAACAACGCCGTTATCAACATTAAGCCGGTAAAAAACCAAAAGTAATGAGCGCCGGCCAATTTACTACTGCCATCATTATTGTGTATGAAGAAGTTTACGGCGCTAGTAAACAGATTACCTAGGGCTACCGATAGAAAATAAAAGGCCATCACAAACGACTTCATGGTCGTGGGAGCTTGAGTATAAGAAAATTCAAGACAGGTTATAGAAACCATGATTTCGGCAGAGGTTAACAACAGGTAAGCCAATAACTGCCAGAGTATAGAGGGCGTTAAACCGGCATCTAATTGCATTTGCACAACACTGGGTATACTAAAAGCGATCACGGTAATGAATAAACCCAGCTGCATTTTTCTGAGTGCGGTTAAAACTAGCCAGCGATTAAGCCATGGATAAATCAGGTAAGTAAACAGCGGCACTAGCAGCATAATGAGCAGGGGATTAGCGGCCTGAATTTGTGAGGGCAAAAATTCAATACCCCATAGCAGTCTATCCATCTTTTGCGCTTGTACTATCCAAGAAGAACCCGTTTGATCAAATAAAGACCAAAAGACAGCAATAAAGACATAAATGCAGGCTAGTTTAGCTAAGCGTGTGAGTACCAATTGACTACACATTTCTTTAATAAAGTGGACTCCAGAAGGCGGTTTATGGATATAGTGATGACGCCCTAACCAGAGTAAAAAAGTAGCCAATAACATTAATAGACCAGGAACGGCAAAAGCGATGGCAGGTCCTGAATGATTCAGTAGCCAAGGAATAATCAGATCGGAAGACACACGTCTGAACTCCAGTCACCGCTCATTATCTCGTA
>CAIVYW010000439.1 GCA_903910205.1 uncultured Methylococcaceae bacterium
GATATATAAAGATTGCATCAGGATTAACGACTTATGAGAAGCACAATATTTTCACCTTTTTCACAGAAATTTATTCTTCATAAAAGCAATCTTAATGATCAACCCCAAGGTAAAAGACAAGTACTAGATTTAGCTTGGGATTTATCTGATCATTGGCTTTATAAAAAGGACAGCCTATATATTAACAGCTTACAGGCTGAAATATCACGTGACTATCAAGACCTAATTAAAGAAGATTTTCAGCTATTTTCAACACAGACAGATTTTATTAATCAAAATCAAGCTTGTTGGGATATGCATAACATATTCAAAGTTAAAGCCGAACAGAATAAAATCGATGAACTTCCAAAAGATAAATCAACTGCTTGGCGGATGGAAAACTTAGCTTACTATGCTCCTGCTCACACACACTCTGCTGAGGAATATGGAATACATCTGAATAAAATAGGTATTGCAAAGTTTGCTCAACAAGTTTTTGAAGAATGTAGCAATCAGCCACTAGAGATTATACAGTTGTCTGCCATTTTTAAGGTATTCGCTCATGAAATGTGTCATGCATGGATTGAGGATATATGTTGCTTAATTGATTTTGCACAAGGTGAGCAATCAGTAAAGTTAGCAGACCGGAGATATTCAAAAACAAATCAATATTATAACAGTTACATTTATATGGAAGAGTCCATTTGCAATACAGCCGCTTATGGAGCATTGCAATCTTTTCTTAATGGTAAAGATGCAGCTGACATACCTAAATATGATTCACAAGTAATACTGAGCGCGTTCGAGACTTGCATGAGAAAGCAACCTCAGGGCTACAAAGATTTTTTAGTGATTCCTGATGCGCCTCATAAAAGCCAACTATTTATACTTAATGTATGCCGGTTATTGGTTGATATATATGCTTGTGAGGATTCTAATCAAAACTCATCTAATCGATTAGACTATAAGCATACACGTTGTATCTCCGAAGCAGTCGGATTGTATTTTGGCTGGAGCATTGATTATGAAGAATGTTGCGACTTATTCAATGAAACGGCGGGGCAAGATAGTAATCCTGATTTTGATAAAAAACTTAAATTTTGGATTCATCCAGAAAATATATCCCCTTGGAATAATATGTGTCTTGGTAAGAAGCCACCTTTACATATTGAGGGATAGTGAAATAATTGCAGACAGACCATGAATTATACCCTCGAAAACTAGTATAGATTGGGCTGCACGTTTTCCGCAACCCATTCTATGCCCAACACCTTAATTAACTTTGTTACGCTATTTACTAATAACAGGCGCAACAACCCCAAAATAGTTAAAGTCTGGAATATTAGGTGGTGTAACAGTTTTATAACCTGTAGTACCCGCTGCTAATTCCTGACGGTATTGATCGCGCAATTCCATTAACAACTGTCCTAATATGTTGATACCCATCAATGTATCGCCCCTCAACAGAGTGCCCCACCATGCATCTTTATGTGATTTCTCGACGATGGCTTTATCACCCGTCAGGAGTAGAGCATCACCAAACGTTTTATGATTAGCGAGTTTTAATTGCAGGCACCAGCGCATGATTTCTAATTTTTGTTCTTCAAAGTCTGCGCGGGTATGAGTCTTCCTATATTTTTTAGAAATTAGCTTAGCTGCAAATCCAGATCTTTGCGGGATTATTTCTCTTTGAATATCCGGGTACTCGGTGAAGCGCATGGCCTGGTAAAGATTTTCTGTAGAAGGGATCAGCGTATCTTCTGTAAGACGAAAGGGGAAGCCTCCTAGCCTGTCGAACTCAAACATTTTATATATAAAATGCCAAAAAAATCAATTGGTTATAAATATTTAAAGCTTTATATATAGAAAAAAAGGCTACTTAACCCGCTTTTATTTCCCCTCA
>CAIVYW010000440.1 GCA_903910205.1 uncultured Methylococcaceae bacterium
CTAAAGCCGATAAGCAAGATTTACCTATCGATTTAGCGACCTTGATTGATAAAGTTTCCTTGGCTTTGCATAAAAGCATGAATGGTGAAAATAATCTACTGTCATGGGAAGGCTTGATCGCTGATAACAAGCTCAGCGGTAAAGATGGTGGTAAAGGTTTTATTACGCTATCGCCTAAATTTGATTACTCACAAATTCGTCCCGCCGAACATGCGATTGAATCCGTGCGTAAAGCCATTGCTGAGATTCAGCAGCCAGATTTGCCTGAGGTTAAGGTTTGGATTACTGGCGAAGTGGGCTTAGAAGATGATGAGGTCGTGGGTATGAGTAATGGTACCTTTAATGCCTGCATCTTCTCTGTGGTGTTGGTACTAGTGATATTGCTAATTGCTTATCGCTCTATTTTATTTACTTTAGCCACCTTACTTACACTGGCATTAGGCATGGTATTTTGTGGTGCTTTTGCAGCAGTTGCTGTTAAAGAACTCAATTTGATTTCAGTCGCCTTTGCGGTATCCAATATAGGTTTGGGGGTAGAGTACGCCATCCATTTTTGTTTGCGCTATAAAGATAATTTACAGCATCATGTGAATCGTGAAAGAGCCATACGCAGTACCCTGATATCGACAGGGCCTTCTTTATTGCTTTGTGCAGGCACGACCTCTATTGGGCTTTTTGCTTTTGTACCCACTGATTATAGGGGCGTGTCTGAACTGGGTTTGTTGGCAGGTACCAGTTTGTTTATCAGCTTAGTCGTGACCTTAACAGTATTGCCGGCCTTACTACGTTTTATTCCTGTTGCAGTTAAATCTGAACCCTCAACTACACATCCGTTCTTGGCTACTTTAGCGGAAAAAATGGCCAATCGCACTTTACATTATGCCAAGCCTATTGCTATAGGCACCTTGTTGATGTCTATTTTATCCATAGGCTTGGTTTTTAACGTTAAAACAGATTTTAATCCAATTAATTTACGCGATCCTAATACCGAATCCGTCATCGCGTTTAAAAATTTGAATAAAAACCCTGATACCACACCGATGACCTTGACGGTATTGGCGGAAGATGCTCAAAAAGCTAAGGCTATGGAGCAAAAACTATTAACTTTGGCAAGCGTTGAGAAAACCATCAGTGTCTTTGATTTTATTCCGGAACAACAACAAGATAAGTTAGCGACTATTGAAGACATGGCGCTAATATTGGGTGCACAAGCTCAAGGTTTTCCTGCCTTGAAAGTGGATAACGATCCGATTCCAGGTATTAATCGTTTGATCAAAGCTATAAATCAACGCTTACTTGAAAAAACAGATGCGCACGAGTTGGCAGAACTAGGGACTTTCAAGAAAGAATAACAAGATAAGTTAATTTAGCTAGATACAAGGCAACAGCCCAGTCGGCGTTTATTTGTAGAGAAAATGCAAACCACGCTGCTAGGGACGCTGCCCGATGCCATGAATGAATTGTTAGTCGGCATGGGTGCTAAAGAAGTTGCTTTGTCAGATTTACCGTCGGATATTAAAGACCGCTGGTTAAGTAAGGAAGGTTGGTATCGTATACAAATTTTTCCTAAGAAAGATTTGAATGATCTGACTAATCTGCAAGAGTTTATTAATGAAGTGCAATCCGTCGCCCCTGAAACCACCGACTTGCCGATTATTTATTGGGAATCTATGAAAGAGGTAATAGCTGCTTTTCAAAAAGCCATTACTATCGCGCTAATTACCATTGCTTTACTGTTGTATGCCATACGACGTAACCTTACCGATACCTTTTTGGTGATGACACCCTTGATATTGGCTGGTTTATTTACGATGGCGAGCACTGTATTAACACATACCGCTATCAATTATGCCAACATCATCGCCTTGCCATTGTTGTTGGGCTTAGGGGTCGATAACGGCATACACATGGTTGAAAAGCTACATCATTCTTTATCAGAACAACAAAACATTTATCAATCCAGTACCGCAAGAGCGATGTTTTATGGGGCATTAACCACGGCCTCGAGTTTTGCTGGTTTAGCTTTTTCACCGCATGAAGGCATTGCCAGCATGGGCTTGGTGATTACTATGGGCATCTTCTGGATTATGGTGTGTACCTTTGTGGTACTACCAGCCATTAGTAAATTAGTTTTAAAAGATAAGATTGCGTAAGGTCGTTTAGACTGCACTAAAACAGCTTCAGCTGTTTTAGTGCAATAGCTGAAGCTCAGCACTCCAGTGTCGTAGTGTGTCGGGTTACGGCTAGCGCCTAACCCGACCTACGCCAGCTCCTAACTAACAGCTCTAGCGATAAAAGAAAATTCTAGCTAAACCACTAATTTTCGTACTGGCTCACTAAATTCGGTAGTACCATCGGGTGTTACAGCGGCTACCCGAAAATAATAATAGCAGCCAACAACAAGATTGCTTACAACATAGCTCGTCTGAGTTACTGTTGCCAAAACCTCCCAGCCACTGTCAGTGGTAGGTAGTCCATCTTTACTCCATTGGATAATATACGCACCCGCCCTTTCGTTAGCTTTATAATTTATTCTAACGCTGCCACTATGATCACCATCATTCGCTGTTATAGGTGCTTTAACTCTGGCAGCTGTATCTTTACTAGCCTGAAAACCAGCACTTAAGATAATAGTTTCATCGCCATCAGCTATCATATCTACATAATGAGCTAAGCTTCTAAACATTTTATCAATCGATATTTCACTATCGTGCATAACAGCGACTGCTAAATGGCCGCCATCACGGGCTGCTAAAATATCTGCCTCAAATTTATCGAGTGCCGTGTTTAAAGCTGCCAGAGATATGATCGGTGTAGAAAACAAAGCATTGCCCGTAAACTTAGCCACTACATTACGGTAATAGCTGGCCTTTTCGCCAGGTGCAATTAAAGTAAAGCTTAATAATACTTTTTTCATTTAGATCACCTTAAATTAGAAAAAAACACAAGTTAAAATTAAATAGATTAGGTGTATTAATGCTATAAACAATACAATGTACGAAAAAGCCTACACACAAGTTAAGTCGACTATAAATAATCTTAGGCTTAACTACGAGTTAAGTCAATAATTTCACAAAAAAATTATTATAAAATCGGTGTATGTACAGCAGATAAAACTTTTGCAGTTACGTACGTTAACTAATTAACGCGACTGATTGTCGCCTAATATACTTAACTAGGTCAAGAGATTATTTAATTAGTTTATTAGCTTTCAATTTAAGGTGGGGTAGATTGAGATTAGCTGTTTACTTTTAGAATAGAGTCATTTCGAACGCAGGCAAAAGGTTACGCTTAGCATCCGTCCTGCCCTAAGTTGCAAGCCAGTTTATCCTACTGAACGCTAGTTAGCCCTATAATTGCCTGTGAGGTCTAGTAAGCGACAAACAGACCCTGTTATTGTCTGAATAGGTCTAGCAAACGACAAACAGACTCTGTTATTGTCTGAATAGGTCTAGTAAGAGACAAACAGACCCTATCATTGCCTTAATGGGTCTAGC
>CAIVYW010000441.1 GCA_903910205.1 uncultured Methylococcaceae bacterium
CTAAATCCAACCCGATACCATTCCAACAGGGTAAATTCAGGATTATGAAAGCGCCCCGACTCACCGTTCCTGAAGGCTTTACAGAGCTGATAAAAAAAACTTGGAGTGCAATAGCTTCAGCTATTGTTTTGTAAAACAGCTAAAACTATTTTACAAAAATCAAACTTCTGAACGACATTTAGTGTCGGCACTATGCTATACCATAGATTTTTCATAAACACTTAGGAATAAAACAATGTCGTGGGAACACTTTGAAATTAGTGAGGGTGACTTTTGCAATGTACTTGAAAAAACCAGTAATGAACTATGTGAATGCCTCTATGAAATAGGCACTATTACTACTGGTAAATCTCGTGTTTTTTGGGGCTATCAAATTATAGTCTATTACAAAGGTGTAGCCATAGCCGGTCGAAGTAAAGGTTATTCGGGGACTTACTCTTTAGCACTTAAAGACTGTAATACACATATGGCAGAGCAGGGCTTAACCCTCTTGGTCGCGGGAAATCTTCCTGATTATAGAGAATCAGCGATGTCTGGCCCTGCTGGGTATGGTTATATAAAAGGTAAAAAAACAGGTGTAAGGATTATGTATACTGCTGAACCTGATCTAAAAGTATCATGAGTTAATTTCAAATTTCGTTTATTAAGCGCCTGCCAATTAAAAGATCTTAATGAATAGCGGGAGCATCTCTTTTAGTCATCTTCCATCCCTTCATTCATCCTTCCTTCATTTATCTAATCAACTAAATAAATTCTTTAGTTGATATAATTTAGTTGATTAGCCTATAATGAATCCCATATTATTTTATAAAGGTAGATGTCATGAAAAAACTTATCAGTGCAGTAAAAAACGAATTATCACAAAAAACAGGCAACTCCTTTAGTTTGAATTTTAAAATTGAAGGACAAGATTCTGAAAAATATGATGTTGTTGCTAAAAAATTAAATAAAAGTAGAACTGAGCTTGCTAAGTTCATTATTTTGAACTCGTTGGATGATTTAATTGATGCAGTAGACATTCAAAATTTAGATAATTCAAAAGAAAATCCAGAAGATACTTTAGAAGAGTTAATAATAAAAATAATTAATCCAAAAATTGCTAATCTTGTTACTGGGACAACTTTTGAACTAAAAGATCTCGCGGGTGATAGCTGGGATGAATTTGGTGATCATGGGAATAAAAATAGAGTTGGAAAAAGGTTTAAAAAACTTATTGATTCTGGACAAATTACGAGAGTTAAGTTTATTGAAACAAAAAAAAATAATCATCTACTATATGAAAAGTATTAATATTTAGTAAAAAATTATTATTCCGTAATTTTGACTCTAATCTGAAATAGGAATTAACAATGACAAACCATGAAAAACTTATACTTCCTGTGCGTTCAAAATATCAAGAATTCACTTATCAGCAAGTAAAAGAAATTGCAGATGAAACATTAACCTGTACAGATAGCGGAAAAAATTATGCTACATTAAAGTTTTTACAAAAAAATTGTTATCCAATAGGTCTATCTGATGAGATTGCATCAAACTTTATAAACCAAGGTGGAGATCCAAGGGGATTTAATATGCTAAATAATGTTAAAAATGACTGGGAGTTTAAAATGAAATTAAATGTACCACCTATTGAAATAACAACGAAATTTGGTTCTTCCGGCAAAAATTCTATTCTGAAAAATAATTCAGCAAAAATGTTAGATGCACTCGTTTTAACGAATTCAAAAATCGCTCTAAACAAATATAAACATGCCGAAATAACTACTATAACATTGACAAAACAGCAAATACATGACGCACTTACCAAAGTAGAAAAAGGTCTAGATCAGTATTTAGACTTACAAAAAATGGTTAATGACCAAAACGATTTTTATCAAAAGGATGAGTTCCGAAAAAAATATAACCATTTCTATCGTGTACGGCGAAAGCTAAATTGGCGAAATGATTTCTATGAATTAATGAGTAAAGCAAAAAGAGAGCAGCTAGAGTTTCCAAAAGTTCTTAAATTACTTTATAAAGCAACAACACGTTATGAAGCTTCATTCTCAAGTAAGTTAGTAGCTACTGTCAATCCTTCAATGCCGATTATAGATTCAATTGTTCTAAAAAACCTTGGTTTACGATTACCTTACTCGTCTAATCCCAATAGAGTAGAAGAAATCTGTGAGATACATAAAAAGATAATTTTTATGTATAACGCATATCTTAGCACTTCAGATGGTCAGTATTTAGTTGATGAATTCAAGTGTAAATATCCAGATGCCAATATCACAAAAGTTAAAATGCTCGACTTGGTTTTATGGCAAACAAGAACTTAATAATTTAAGCAATCGATCGTGCATTGGAAGTAGAGTTACTATTTGAGTATAAATACCGAAGCGAGACGAAGTTTATAACTCCGTCTCAAACGTTTGATATTGCAACTATCTTTGAAAAAGATACGATAATACATTCCTACTTTTAGTTATATAGCAACGCTTAAGCGAATCCAAACGCTTCGATCGGGGTTGCAAACCCCGACCGGCATTTAGGAATAGGACTAAGAAAAACAATAAGCATCAAATTTTTTATTATTTACGAATGTTTATTTTTCGCAAACAAACTGATGTTCAAGAATATAGATTAATCAATAATATTTAAACAAATAGGGATATAAAAAATGCCAATTCAACAAGATTTAGAAAAATGTATTAAGGATACAAGTGCTTTTGTGAGCAATCGTGCCGCAAACACTTTAATGCCATGGAGAGACTACCCTATTCCACAACTAATTACGTCAATACAAAGAGCAATACGTATAGAAAATAATAAAGCCAATGGTTTTATAATTCATTCAAAGGGTGGTGTTTCTCTTGAAAAAATTGTACTTACATACGCAGATTTCACAGAAGATGATAAAAAAATAGCGAATGCAACTTTAGGTATTAATCCTCTCACAAGTTTTCGCTGATTAAAAGTAGGTTTATTTGAGGGAAACGTCTTGGAAACGAAAGAACAAGTGTTAAATATTACTGATCCATTTGAGGCATTTTTAAAAGTTAAAGAATTAGGTAAAAGAGTTCCAGAATTAGAAGCGATTATTGCTAAGGATGCACGCTGTTCAGTTTTGTATGCCACTAAAGTTCTAAATAATGAGCGATTTGAATTAGGCGAAAATATTATTAAAACTGATCCTAAATCAGCATGTCGTTACGCTACTGAAGTACTTAAAGGTAGATGGACTAAAGATGGATGGACACAAACAAAATCTTTAATTATGGATACTGAATATTATGCAGCATATATTCAGTATGCTTTAATACCAGATAAATTAGGACTCTCCCCGGATGAAATTTATGACATTTTAACGCACGAACAAACTGTTAATGTTGGTAAACAGCTATATGATGATCTAGTTAAATCACTATTTCCCAGAAGTACACTTTTGGTTGATCGGTGGATTGGGTATGGTAATCATGTAAGGCAAAGAAAACCGCGCGGAATTAAATTGGAAATTTAAACTAGATACTGTGGGTGGATAGCGTTATCTGGAAATAAACCCTAACAAG
>CAIVYW010000442.1 GCA_903910205.1 uncultured Methylococcaceae bacterium
GATACGCCCGCCTGCACGGACTTCATCTAAGAGTACGTCAGTTTTTAAAGTAAAGTCGCAGATGAGTTCATCGCTGTCATGGCGTTTAATAACACCTTCATAGACATAAATATCGATAATATCGCCCATGGCCAAGTGTGATACATCACATTCAAAAGGCAGGGCGCCAGAATCTTCCATGGTATTAAAGAAAATAGGGGCGATTTTTCCGCCTATACAAACACCACCATCGCGTTTGTTGGGAATAAAGGGGATATCATTACCGATATACCACAGCACAGAGTTGGTAGCCGATTTACGTGATGATCCAGTACCGACTACATCACCGACATAAGCCACTGGAAAGCCTTGGTGTTGTAATTCTTCTATTTGTAGTTCAGCTTGTGTAATGCCGGGTCTGGGCATTTTTAACATGGCTTTGGCGTGTAGAGGAATATCAGGTCTGGACCAAGCATCAGGAGCGGGTGATAAATCATCGGTATTAGTTTCGCCCGTGACTTTAAATACGCTGACCGTCATTTTTTCAGGTACTGCAGGTTTACTGGTATACCATTCTGCATCCGCCCAAGATTGGATGATTTGTTGCGCATAGCTATTACCGGCTTGCGCTTTTTCTTGAATGTCATGAAAGGCATCAAATATCAGTAAAGTATGAGATAAACCTTTTACTGCAATAGGGGCTAAGCTAGTGTCATCAAGCAGTGATATTAATGGCGTTATGTTATAACCGCCTAACATAGTGCCTAATAGTTCAGTAGCATCTGATGCAGTTAATATAGGTGAGTTTTCAGAGCCATTTGCAATAGCGGATAAAAAGCTGGCTTTAATATAGGCCGCTTCGTCAACGCCGGCTGGAACGCGATTAGCCAACAGGTTTAAAACAAATTCTTCTTCGCCAGCAGGGGGGTGTTTAATTAATTCAACTAAAGCAGCCATTTGCTCAGCGCTTATGGGTTTAGGTACTACACCCTCAGTCGCGCGTTCTTCAATGTGTTTTCGGTACTGTTCTAACATGACGAATTCCTTATAAGGTATTTAAATTCGGTAACGCTTAAAATGAACGTGCTTAGTTGCTCACCCATTAGTTTGCATGGTGAGAGGCTATTAAATGGTAATCGATGGTAGTTTAAGATAACGGCTAAACAATGTAGTTCTATAAAACCAGTAATTAAGACCTACTAAATAGCTTAGTAATACAAAAATCTGTGACCATAATAGCAAAATATAAGCGGGGCGTTATAGTGGATTACTATGATTAGCTGAATTGAGCGGGATTTAATTAATGCCGATTATTTTTTGAACTAAGTAAGTTCATGAAAAATAATGTTAAGCATCATAGAATGATGCATCAGTAGGAACGTCATATCGGCACGGATTGCCGGTATCCAGTATACAAGGATGTAATGTTTATAAGCCTTCCTTGGCCTCTAGGTTTCGGCAATCCATGTCGGAACGACGAATACTTTATATTGCTTGAGATTCTATTCAGATGCTGGGCTACCAGCATAAGCTTCTACTCGTGCCTTTAATTTTTGACCTGAGCGAAAGGTGACAACACGTCTGGCTGATATAGGTATTTCTTCGCCGGTTTTAGGATTTCTACCGGGCCTTGGCGTTTTGTCGCGTAATTCAAATTTACCGAA
>CAIVYW010000443.1 GCA_903910205.1 uncultured Methylococcaceae bacterium
GGAATAAAATGGCTGGGCTTCATGGAGCTGGATTTTCATGATGCTCTGAATTGCTGAAATTTGCTCAGAAGCTTTATTTTTTATTAGTGGTGTGGCAACGTTTATCTTTTGTTTTTGATTGACGAACTTTCTTTTGTATGAACTTTTAATCCAAAGACAGTCCCAACGAAACATGATCTGTTTTATTAAATCGAGAGAGAGGTTGCATTTGTAGTTAAGGTATTTATTTTTAACTGTAAATCATTCAGCTCTTTAGAAAGTTCATCATCGATGTATTTTTGTAACTCACTGCTCTTACCCCAAACCAACCAGTGTAGAGAATGGAAGGTGTGCCAAGTAAAGCCAATCCACATCGTGTAATTAGCGTCTAAAATGTTATTTGTCAGTGCTACCTTGCCAGCATTAACAGCAACCATTGTGCCGTATGAGATGTTTAAAACCATTCTAAAACGGTGAGATAGATTAAACGGTAGCGTCTCTTTGAATACCTCATAGAAGCCTCTTCTATTTTCCTTCATCTCTTTTATGATGAATAAAACTCGTATTAATACTTCATTTATCAAAACTGGTATAGACATCGTCAAAAAATGTCGAGCGTCATACCCTTTGATATACATAAACTCAGCAAGATCAGCAATATCTTGATTACCAATACGGACGCCTTTCAATCCTCCAAAAAGACTCATTAAGGGCGCAGGTATTCCCATACCTCTATTGCCAGCACCTGATGGGGTATTAAAGTCTGATGCCAAATGACCAAGCATCATGCCTAGAGCATTAAAAAAATTATAATCACCTATAGATCCTCTAAGAGTATCCAAAACTTTGATAGAGCCGTTATCAATAATAGTACAGGTTCCGTTCATGACGTCTAATGCACCGATAAATAGGGCTAATACCGGATCATGACTCAATGCTTTGAATCTATGGTTAATAGGATTGAATTTATCTGAATTCTCAAAAAGCAAATCTTCAGATAGCCTTGCATCTGCCCCTCCGATTTTGAATTTTTTTTCTAGGAGTTTTGAAAGTTCAGGTGGAATTAGTTTGTTAATTGAATTTTGTGACCATTGATTAAAGAGGCCATTGGCCTGCTGTTCAAAATCAATCGTAGGTTTTAAGGGTTTTTTGACAAACAAGACATCTAATATGCCGCAAAACAGTCCAACTCCACCACCAATAGCGTAATCCCAGCCATCTAGCTGATGCTTTTTATTAAAAATCTCAATATAAGAATCTATTTTACTATCAACCTTAAGTAAATCATCATCGCTAAGAATATCTCTAAAACCTATACTGTATGGGATTCTTGAGTTAGCAATATCTACTATTTCGGAAAAAGATTTCTTATTTAGGGGAGCAGAGCCTGAACTATCTTTTGAAAACGTCAGGTTCTTATCTATATAGCTACCATTAACAATTGCTATTTCAAGCTGCTTTTTGATGTCTTTTAGGTCAAATTCTATTTCTGAATGCATAGAACTTACCTTTTTGGCATCATCCTGTAATAACTTAATTACCTTAATTTCATCATTCATTCAAATTCCAAGGAGATAAGAAAAATTAGCTGGCTGTTGCAATTACTGAGCTAATGAAATAATCCATTAAGCAGCGGCACGAGATTTTAATGTATCAATAACAGCTTTAACAACTGCAATTTCTTGTTGAAAATACTGAGCATTCATGATGAGTCGTTCTAAAACGGAGAAAAGGTCACCAATAGCATGTTGCAATGCGGCAGTTTGCTTTTTTACTTTCCTATGCTTGAAAATTGCGTAGCCAGCAATACCTAATATTGCTACAGGCGCAGCAAGAACACCAACGCCCGCAGCCATACCTCCGCCAACTAAACTTCCTGCTGCTGCTAATCCCGATGTTATGCCTGCCGCCGATAAACCGGAAACACCTAAGCCAGAAAGAGCTGCAAATGAAGCTGCGCCTCCAACACCAGCACCTGTTATCGCACCAAAACCCTCAGCCATTTCAGGTGCATTTGCCTCTAATTCGCGTAAAATTCGTTGGATATCTTTGCCAGATTTTTCTTGAATATTACTAATTTCCTGCTCTGTTAATTCAATAGACATAATATAGCTCACTTTAAAATTAGAAGGCTTACAAAATGTACGATTATACGTTCATAGACCATATATAGCCTAACTTTTAACATAACACACACTACATAGGTCTATACGCAGAAATTACTGTAATGCAAAAGATATATCCCTTCCGGGTTAACCGGAAGGGGGATTTAACAGGGTAGTCTTGTGTTACATTTTGATTGGTTTTAACTTGGCCTTAGTTTGGATCAATTAAGTTGATACGCCCCTACGAGAGTGTGTCGGTTGAAGAGATGTAGTGACGCACTTTCATAACTGGCCTAGCTTTGGATTTTGGAGGCATCCCTAAAAACTGATGCCAGTCACCAAATATAAGTTCTCGGTGGCTTTGAAGATACTCAATCTGACTTTTACTAGGCTTAGGGATGGAGTGACTGATCCTTTCCAAGTTATAGTGGAAAGATCCTTCGTCAAAATCTGGCGATACAACGAGATGCCCATTATCATCGATAAGGCCACGTAAAAAGTTATCCGCCGCAGCGCTATTTAGGCCGATATAATTTTCAGGGTCTAACCGCTGGTCAATATGACAGGCATCCCAAGGCATAATTATAGTTGGAACGATGCTGTCTAAATCATCAGGACAAAAGAATAACTGGGGTCAGAGTAAACTTAAATCAACTGAGATAATTATAAATTTACTCTGACCTTAATAGCAATTTGATAGTTTTACTGACTTTGCCAATGACCGGTATCGGGAAGCCTAAATCCATATACCAATGTCAGCTATGGGCCGTCAACTGAC
>CAIVYW010000444.1 GCA_903910205.1 uncultured Methylococcaceae bacterium
CGAATAAAATCACAATAGAAAATATTTGTACACGTCCTAACAACATGGCAAAGGTACAGACTGCTTTTTGAAAGTCACCTAAATTAACATAATTGCCCGCAGGCCCTACTTCATTTAATCCGGGGCCTGCATTATTAATACAGGTAATGGTAGCAGACAGAGCTGTCATAAAATCTAGGCCACTTAACAACAAGGTAAATGTTAGGATGACTATACTCATGAAGTATAAGAAAATAAATCCAGTTACCGAGTTGATAATATTATTACTAATGACCGTATCGCCTATTTTCATAGGTCTAACAGCATAGGGATGAATGAATTTAAACATTTCCAGACGCGCTTGCTTCATCAAGATAATAGTTCTTATCATGCGTATCCCTCCCCCCGTAGACCCTGATGAAGCAGAAAGACAACTCAGTAGCAACATCCACATAGGCACAAATATCGGCCATTGATTATAATCTTGGTTAGTGAATCCAGAGTCGGTTGCAACGCTCACTACATTAAAACTAGCATAACGTAGGGCTGTCATAAAATCAGGATACGTGCCTGCATGGAGTAATATGCCTGCCGCGATTAAAACACTACCCACCATTAATATCAGAAAAGTGGTGGCTTCACGATCATTAATGTAAGGCTTAAATGATTGCTTACGTAATGCGATAAAATGCGTGGCGAAATTAATAGCCGCCAGCAACTGGAAAATGATCAATACCCTTTCTATAGCAAGACTATTAAAAAAGCCTATGCTGTTATCGTGGGTAGAAAAGCCCCCTAAACTCATAGTAGAAAAGGCATGACAAATAGCATCAAACCAGCTCATACCCGCTAAGCGTAGGGCAATCATACAAACAACCGTAATGCCCGCATAAACCATCCATAAGGCTTGGGCTGTTTGTGCAATACGCGGCGGTAAATCTGATGCCTTAACAGACCCCGGTGTTTCAGCTTTATATAGCTGCATGCCACCGATACCTAATATAGGTAAAATGGCTACGGCGAAAATAATAATCCCCATACCAGCAATCCAATTTAATTCATGCCGCCATAGGTTAATAGACATTGGTAAATTATCAATACCACTGAGTATCGTAGCACCCGTGGTAGTAAGACCTGAAACCGTTTCAAAATAGGCATCAATAAAGCTAAGATGTGGCATATAAATCATCAACGGAATAGTACAAAGCACTGGTGTTAATGACCAAGTGATGGTCACTAATAAAAAACCCGTTTGCCTAGATACCTTTTTAGTCACCCAGAGCGTTGAGAAAAACATAAACGCACCTATCAACAACGTGATACAAGTGCCTTCAAAAAAAGCATGACTCGCACCATCGTCAACTAAGGCTGAGGTTATAAAACAGGTACTCATCAGAGCACTAAAGCCCATAGTGACTAAACCAAAGATATGAATAATGGTAAGTATGACATTCATCGTTAATTATTAACTTTAGTTATTGCAACGGTTTTCGTATCAGTTATGTAAATTGGTCGGCATCTTTATGCTATGCGCTGGAAAGATTGCTCGATATTGGTCACTAATTTTTTATCCATAGCAAACATCACTACATGATCACCCTCTTTAAAGACCGTGTCATGATGAATAGCGATGACTTCACTATCTCTTATTAATGCCCCTAGGACGATACCCGCTGGAAAATTAATAGTGTCGACACGGCAACCGACCACAGAACTTTCACTGTTATTTTCATGGGCTATGGCTTCTATGGCTTCTGAAGTTCCACCGCAAAGGGAGGTCACTTGGGCGACATCACCACGACGAACATGCTTTAAAATACTACCTAACGTTTCTTGATTAGGTAATACCGTGACATCAATACCCGTACCCGGTAATAGCTTGGTATAGGAGTTATGATTTAATAAACAGATGGTTTTTCTCGCGCCTAAGCTCTTCGCTAAAGAGGCAGAGATAATATTGACGCCATCATTTTCAGTAATTGCACAAAATAAATCCGTGCTTTCAATAGATTCATCTAGCAATAAGGCTTCATCGGCACAATCGCCTAATAAAACGATAGTCTTGCTAAGATCATTGGCGATGCTATAAGCACGTTTAGGGTCTTTTTCAATGATCTTGACATGATGATCATGCTCCAAAGCCAACGCTAAGCGTTTACCTACATGGCCACCGCCAGCAATAATAATACGTTTTAAGGGTGCTTCTAATTTATTGAGTTCAGATAAAACTTTACGCACTTCATCGCGGGGCGCTACAAAAAAGACTTCATCACCGGTTTCAATGGTGGCCTCTCCTGTGACACACAAATGCTTTCCTTGTCTAAAAATAGCCACGACTCGGGTCTTACCATCAGACAAGCGCTCTTTTAATGACTTTATTTTTTTACCCGTTAAAAAACCATCAGCAACAACCATAACTGAGAATAACCGTACCAAGCCACCGGCAAAATCAGAAACATGTAAAACTCCCGGAAATTCAATTAAATTACGAATAGACTCCATAACAATTTGTTCTGGACTAATCACAATATCGACAGGAATGCCGTTGACGCCGAATAATTTAGGATTTTTTAGATAATCGATAGCACGAACGCGAGCAATCGTTTTCGGACGGCTATAAAGTGCATTGATAATTAGACAGGCCAACATATTAGTCTCATCACTATCCGTGACAGCAATGACCATATCGGTATTTTTAACACCGGCTAGCTCCAATACTGAAGGATGCGCTGCATTACCCGTGACCGTAGCAATATCAATACGCTCTTTTAATGCGTCTAGGAGTTCTTGTCTAAAATCAACAACGACAATATCATTTTCTTCACTGGCTAACGCTTGTGCAACCGATGATCCGGTAACACCTGCGCCAAGAATAAGTATTTTCATAATAGTTACAGTAATAATTAATACAATTCGCGACACTGCGCGTAATCTTAGCAATTTATAATCTAAATAAGCTATAAATGTTTACGTCTACCAAGGTAAGGAGAGACAGCTTGAGGTTAAATCGTTCGTAGTGAGCTTGTCGAATCATGAACGACTTAAGCCTAGCATCTGTACAGACTTAAGTTGGTAGCGATGTTCTTTATTATTTTTGCTCACCAATATCAAAATGTTTCTCAATGAGTAACTGACCCTTTTCGTCAACGACTTTTACAGTCCAGTTATTCTTGGCCGCGAAGGCAACTAATTGATGACTGACGGTACGCCATTTGTCATTATTTGAAATGCTTATTTTTTTTCTGTTAATTAACTTATCAGCTAACCACCATTCATGAAAAATAATTCGATCTTTCATGTTGGCGAATTCAACAAAATAATAAACCGGAACTGATTTATTAGCAGGCAACATTAATGGCAGGTTTAACTTAACAGGTTTATTATCTTTAATAGTTAACGTCAGTAGCGCTCTAGTGATGGTATTTTTAGTCACTGCTTTCGACTTGACTAAAGGAGCGTTTTTGGCTTTTGTTATAACAGCCTCGGTTGCTACAACAGAGGGAGTTACCTCTAATTCTTGACCCGTAGACCGCATCATGAAAAAAAGCACTAAGGCAAGTAATGGCGCACCAACGGCAGAGGCTATTAATAGACGCTTAATATTCCATTCTGTTATCATTTTTGAAGAAGACATATTCTTTAATGATTTTTTTTCAGAACTTGGATATTTAACCTTAATTACCAAATTTTTTATGTCTTCCATTAAATCATCCTAGTGAATTTCATTATTAAGCGTGTTCATTTAAAATGACTAGCAACTTAAGACGGGACAGTGTAAATATATATCGTTCCCACGCAGAGCGCCACTGCCCACAGTTAAGAGAAAATAGTAAAAACGTGGAGTGCAATAGCTTCAGCTATAGCGTTTTAAAACA
>CAIVYW010000445.1 GCA_903910205.1 uncultured Methylococcaceae bacterium
GTAAGATCTGTGGTTGCTTTTATTGTTTAGCGACATTTCCACCAGATAAAGTAGATCATTGGTTAGATGAGAAAGATGGGCAGTCAACAGCACTATGTTACTGTGGAATTGATGCAGTAATTAGCGGCCAATCCGGATATCCTATCAACAAAACATTTCTATCAGATATGCATAACCGCTGGTTTTCGTATTAATGCGTCCAGCCCTAGAAATAATTACAATTATCATACTACAGAGATCAAACCCAATTTATGACTGAAAATCAAATTCAACCCATTCAGAATACAGCTTTCGTTCCTGATATAAGACCTGATTTATCGGAATATTCTTTAGATAAGTTAGCCTCACTTTATGATGAGGTTGATCAACATACTAAAATATATAAAGGAATCATTCTATTAGAAGCTAAAAAACGATTTCCATCTAATATTGAATTTGGGACATGGTGTAACTCCGTCCAGACATTATGTCTGGACAGTCAGAAAAGCATGAATAGGTGTATGAATCTTGCTGCCTTCTTTCATGATAAGGATATGAATGAAATATCAGTATCAGCTTGTTATGAAATTAGTAGTCCCAATAATGCTGAGGTTGCTGAAGCTGTATATGAAAAATTCAAAAATGAGAAACCCTCTGTAGCAGCAGTTAAAGAATTTATTCAAGAAGAGAAATTGGCTCGGGGCATCCCAGTAAAAATACAGAAAGATTCATCTGTTGTTAAAACCATACCTGATCCAGCGTCCGATTCATCTGTTGCAGAAATCATAACTGATCCAGAGTCCGATTCTTCTGTTGTAGATACTATACTTAATCCAGAGTCCGCATATAACAGAATTTTAGAATTACCATTAGATGAAGCAGAGTCCGAATTTAAGCAGAGTCTGAGAAATTACTTAGATAAACATGCACTATCTGCGTTGAGCTTGTGTATGATTCTGGAAGATTATTTTGATTATTCTTCTTTTTCAAAAACAAAGCCAAGTATATTGAGATTTCACGATATAGTGCTACTTATAGATCAAGAAGATGATAAAAAAGAAGAAAAAGAATATCAAAAATTATCCAAAATAAAATCAAATGCCAAGAGCAAAATGGAAAAAAACAAAACTTAATATGGTTAAAGAAGAAGTGTTTATGTCTAATTCACATGGTGCTCATTCTAGAATTAGACCTACAGTTGATGTTGATGCCATAGATTATACGGAAGCTTCTGATATCGTTGATCCAACCGATCTTAATGGCACTGGACCCTCGCAAGAAAACTCGCAATAGATGTTTCGTGTTGGTTGAAGTTGACTAAGACTGCTCAGTATTTTTAAATATTAATCT
This sequence comes from uncultured Methylococcaceae bacterium, assembly GCA_903910205.1. GTDB lineage: Bacteria > Pseudomonadota > Gammaproteobacteria > Methylococcales > Methylomonadaceae > Methylobacter_C. Next base: position 1,330 of record CAIVYW010000445.1, read on the forward strand.
CACATAAAGCCCATTAAATGCTAACTATAGATCAAATAATTTCGGAATTAAATGTAGCTGATGATTCTTACTTCCCAAGAGCAGCATTAGAAGACGCTATTGCTCAACAGGAGGTCATTACACCAGTGTTATTAGATATTATTAATAATATTGCCAATGGCACCGAGTCACTTGAGGACTCACCTGCTTTTATGTATAGCACCTATCTACTTGCAC
>CAIVYW010000446.1 GCA_903910205.1 uncultured Methylococcaceae bacterium
CGAGCTTCTCGCGAGACGGGGTTTATAACCCCGTCTCAAACGTTTGATACTGCAATTATCTTTGAAAGATCACCGAAGAAATAGACCTACTTTTGCTTATATAGCGCTGTTCGGATACATCTAAACGTTTCGATCGGGGTTGCAAACCCCGACCGGCATTACTTTTGCTTATATAGCGCCGTTCGGATACATCTAAACGTTTCGATCGGGGTTGCAAACCCCGACCGGCATTACTTTTGCTTATATAGCGCTGTTCGGATACATCTAAACGTTTCGATCGGGGTTGCAAACCCCGACCGGCATTGTCGCAATGTGATGGGCTTGGCTTGATGCGTATGCGCTAAATCTCCACCCAATTAGCGAGCGCTTTAAAATAAACCTTGCTTTTATTAATGACTGAATGCATTATTAATGCGACTCAACTTGAACGCTTGTCATTATAAACTTACACCTGTACAGGAATTAAACCATGACCACTAACACTGCCATCCCTCGCGATGACACTGGCAAACTTGCCTTGCTACAACATTTAGATCTTAACCTACCCAACTACGCCGTAGCCTTAGAAATTAGCACTGATGATTTAGCCCAATTAAAAATTGGTTTAGAGGGTTTCGATTACAGCCTCAAGGCACAAGACGCTGCCAACAACTACAACAACGCCTTATATGCCTTCAAACGCGCTTTGCGTGACGGCCCTAATAACGCTAATGTTGTTCCGCCACCACTTCCCATTTTTCCTACCTTACCCACTAGCACGCTTTACGCTAACATTTTTGGTTTTGTAGGCCCGCTCATTACGCGCATTAAAAAACATAAAAATTACACTGAAGCCATCGGCAAAGCCTTAAACATCATTGCCACACAAGGCAGCGACGTTGATATTAGCACCTTGCAACCGGTATTAAGCATCGACTTCCAAGGCGGTCATCCTGTATTGCATTGGAAAAGCAACAGCACCGATTCACTTGAATTAGAAGCCGATCACGGCACAGGCAACTTTAGTTTACTCACCATTCAACATATCACCAGCTTCCAAGATAATACCGAACTTCCGGCTTCTGGCACGGCGGTAATCTGGAAATACCGAGCCATTTATCGCATCCGCGATTTACAAGTCGGTCATTGGAGTCAGGTATTAGAAGTGGGCGTTAAGGGCTAATACCAAACGCCCCTAAACGATAACGCATCAGGCGGATTGGCGACAAAAATCCGCCTGATGATTTTAGGGCTTAATCAACACACAGGGCTTTGCATAACTAATTCCTGACCAAAACCACGCGCGACTAATTCTGTCTGCATTTTGGCAATGCGCTGCACGCCCTCGCCTTTATCGCAAGATCTGTAACTGATGATAATCAATAATTTTGTCGCACAACACCTAAACATCAAAAAATTCAACAAATCCAAAGTCTCGTGATCGCTCCAATGGGCATTATCCAAAATCAAGATAAAGGTAGATTGTTGACTTAACGCCTCTATCAGCTCAGCGCCTTCGCGCAACATATGTATGCCGTTGCCTTGAGTGCCTTTCAAGTGCAGCATCGCCAACTCATCAGGATTCAATACCGTCGACATTTGATGCAGCCAACTCGGCGCTAACGCACTCAACTGCTCAATCAATAATTTTCCATGCGCAGCACGACAATGACGCTCAAGCGCTTCCAACAGCGGCATATAAGGCTCAACACTGCCGTGCATCGGCACACAACGGGCTCTTAATACCGAAAGCTCAGGATGATGCACTGCAGAAAGAAAGGCATTAAGCAAGGTCGTTTTACCCACCTGCTGCTTACCCTGTAAAAAAACTAATCGACGCTCTCCCTTAGACGATAACTGCAATGCCTGAACTAATTTAGCAACATGCAGACTATGCTCATCATAAACAGGCAAGTCCAGAGCTTGAGCTCGATAATGCAGAGGATTACTAAGATCAGCGCTTACGCTTGCCAGCGGCACATGGATACTCACCTTTACCGTAAAACGATAACCCTTTTTATGGACGGTTAAAATATATTCTGGAAATTTACTATTGTCTTGCAAAGCCTTGCGCAGCGCATTAACCGCCAACCTGATAGCCGAATCATCAACAAACCGCCCTTCCCAAACCGAACTAAATAATTCTTCGTGTGAAATCAGACGCTCTGGGTTTTGTAAGAAATAAAACAACAAACGATAAATCTTGGGCGCTAAGGTAATCGGTATATTTTCTTGCCATAAAAGTTCAGTGGCAGTATCCAAGCGAAAAGCCCCGAATACATAGGTGATCTGTAGTCCCATTAAAGAAAACCTCTAGCGATTATTAGCATGATAGAGAATGCTAACAAATAAATAACAACTTGCTAACAACCTTTTGCGGCGTGCTTACTATACTAGCAAGCACTCAGAAATAAACCTACTTTTAATAGGTAGCATGCAGGTCGGGTTAGTTTAAGCGAACCGAATTGCTCATTTGCAGATTTAACAAAATCTGCACTTTCTATAAAATTGAGGCTGCACCCAACCAAAAATAGAGGCAAGTTTTCCTATTTAACTGGACAATTTTGCACTGGCCAGTCTATTCAAACTAACGCCCTGTTCTGCAGCTTGCATTGCTAAAGCACGATGCACAATAGGTGGAATGCGAACCCTAAATTCGCCACTATAATTTTTCTCGGCTAATGGCGTTGGTATCAGTTCATCATTGGCTTGCATATCCATGACCACATCCCCCACCATCTGTTGAATACCTTTTAAAGCGTCTTCTGTAGTAGAGGCAAGCCAAGATAATGAGGGGAATTCGGTACACAAACCAAGGTGTTCATTATCTTCTGGAGACCAGGTAACTCGATAGGTATAGTGACTAATGTTCATGCTTAGACTCCTTTAACTTAGCAATCGCCAAAAGTACCTGTCTAACTTGGTATGCCTTAGCTTTGCCTTTGTCATTTTGGATATTAATACGTGGATCACCAGACCATGGTGTTTTAAAAACCATATGGCTGGTGCCAGATTGTCTAGGAGGACCAAAGTTTTCTTCACAAATTTTTAGCAAGTCCGCGAATTTTACATTCGTTGGCTCTTGTAGCATTTTAGTGAGGATTTTTTTAGTGGCATTAGACATTTTTAAATGGTATCAATAATGACACCAAAATGTAAACTTATTTTATAGCCATATTGCTAAAAAGGACCAGTGCCAACCGGTTGAAACTGCCCAACCAGGATTCCAGTTGCAGGTCGGAAGATCGGTCAACGGAAAGCGACACTCAAATTAATATGTTTACATATAAAATTTGAAGTAGTGGTAAATCTACGCTTGCAACAAACATAACAGCAGCATTGGCTGTTACTGGCATTGTTCGGCGACAATTACCCAGCCCAAGTAACGGAAAAAAACATGGCTTATGTGCTGATGCTGATGACCCATCAAACAGGCAATGGCAGTCGGTCGCAGTAGGATAAGGCTAAAGATAAGTGGGAGCGTAAAGGTGGGTGCTTCTATTTTGGTGATGACAAATGCTGTCGCTGACCAATTTCTATACAATCTAAAGAAACAGCCTAAAGATCAACCTGTTATCATTAAATATGAGCATTTGACTACATAGATATCCACAGGTTTTGTGGACGGATTGAATATAAATAAAGCCCACCGCTATAGGAATCGGTAGGCTTCAGATAACTCCTGCCACGGAGATTTGTGCAGTTAACTTCTAACCATAGGATGAGTCCGATGCAAGGCAGACTCAGGTGCATTATTTACTAATTATTCAATTGATACATCCGTAAAAATACCTATACTATTAAAAAAATTGACTGGTTAGCTGAGATTACTTAACTTTAAATGCAACGAAGCCCCGAAGATATTACATCAACGAGGCTTCTATGAAATCGGCTTATGTAAGTAGCTTTGACTCTATCTTACATAAAGCTACCGTTTTTGGGTGTGTGATGTGTTGGTTTTAGTGCCTTTACTATCGCTATATTGCTAAAGATAAGCTTATCAAGTTTAGAGTAAAGGTACACGGTGTAGTTATTTAGCACATCATTTTGTTTAGTGGGTGGCGAACCCACATTACCGCCAATGTTCTTTGCAGCTGTTTCAGTTTCCATGATCGACTACCTAAAAAATAAAAATGCTCATCAACTTTTCAGATAAGCATTTTGGTATAAACCTAAGAGGAGACAC
>CAIVYW010000447.1 GCA_903910205.1 uncultured Methylococcaceae bacterium
GGGGATCATGTAAAATACTTTTATTCGTCCGTTTTAAGGTTAAAACCACCGCCTTTTAGGCGGTTAGATTTATCTATGATTTCTGAGTTATGATAATCCAAAAGTAAGAAAAGAGGGTTAACTTATGGATTATCGTTATGGAAGCCACACGGTTTTTAAAATCCAATACCATTTTGTGTTTGTTACAAAATATCGTTACAAGGTGTTGAAAGGTGATGTTGGCTTGAAAGTTCGAGAATTGATCAGGCAGACCTGCGAAGCTTTTGAAATAGAAATCTTAAAGGGAGTAGTCAGTCAGGATCATGTTCACATATTAGTATCCTCGCCGCCAAATATGGCGCCCAGTGAGATAATGAGGCGAATTAAGGGAAGAAGTTCGATGAAATTGTTTGAAAGCTTTCCAGATTTGAAGAAGCGTTATTGGGGGCGGCATTTTTGGGCAAGAGGTTACTTTTGCGCAACTTCGGGTGAGTTGACCGAAGAAATGATTAAGAATTACCTAGAACATCACTTTGAACCTAAGGGCGATGATAATTTTAGGACAGAAACATAGACGGGTCTTGCGACCCGTATCCCGACTTTAGTCGATAGATCTAACCCACCAGCTTTAGCTGGTGGTTGTTTAGTCTTATGATGAACAAGGTCGCCATGTTGGGTCTATGCCGGCTAGATAGAAATAAAGAGGGCGAGCAGTTAAATGATGAGACTGACTTACCCGAATGGATGGCCACGACCGAGATGAAAAAAGCTATGAAGACACTTAAACAATTTTCAGATAAAGACCGTGATTACCATGCTTATCAAGCAAGGCAAAACTTTATTAGAGAACAACTGACGATTCAGCATGAACTCGATGAAGAAAGAAAAGCTAAAGCGGAAGCGATTCAACAAAAAGATATTGCATTAAAAGATAAAGCAGCAGCCTTACAACGAGAACAAGCGGCATTAGAAGAACTTGCAAGTCTTAAAGCATTACTAGCAAAAAATAACCGACATTAAACATCAATAATTATTTATGCCGGAAAAAGAGAAATGGCTAGATCCATTTCTTTTTGACTCGTTCAATAAAAAGAATGCAAATTTTGTAAAATCTGAACAGATCTAATTTCTTTCAAATCATCGCTAAAATCAATATTTACCAGTTTTCCATTCTGCAAACCGAGTTCTTGGGTTGTTTGTCCCTTAATAGACTTTAATTTTTTGGCTACCAACTTAGGAACGGGCATGAAATAACTTCGGCAACTATGATTTTAAAAATCCCCCCTAACCCCCATTTTTCAAAGGGGGGGAGCTGCATGTTACTTAACTACATTATTTCGTGCTCATTCCTTAACACGCAAGCACCTTTCAAAATACCTTAATTTTTAAGATAAAGTCAGATAGTATTAACGCTTAAAATAAACTTTACCCTGATTAGGATGTACTCTATGGCAATCGGAAATGCAGTACAACGTGGCACTGTTGTTTATATTTACAACGAAGACAACAAACTAAATGGATCCGTACCAGCTGGCAATGGCCTTAATGACGGTTTAAAAGGTTATACACCATCAAGGGTAAATGTTCAGCGTGGCTCTCTTATTTATTCTTATAATGAAAATGGTCAGCTAGAAGATTCTGTTCCGGCTCGATAGAAATAAGCTTTAAATCTGGATGTTGATGGCCAATCAAATTCAAACATAAGGTACAACTATTGACTTTTAGCATGATTTAATATAATTTTAACCCGTCAGCGTATGAACGAAACGGCGAAAGTCGGGCGTTGATCCCGCCAGCGATGGCCTTCACCCAAGTGTGAAGATACCCAAGAGGTTCGGTTAAACTTTAAAAAAGCCCCTTACAAAAGAGGCTTTTTTTTATTTCGGGATTCTGATCGGTTTGTTGTTCAAGATATTGAATAAGATGATCGTAAATCCAATTGGCTTTTTCTTTGGCGTATTACCTCGATGTGCCGAATCACGAACATACGCACTTTGCACGTAGAGGTTTATAATGCCTTTTCTTGAACTACGCGATGCCTCGAAGTAAATTTCATAGTCCAAATGCTCCCCTTCTTGAGTGATAACTTCCACAACAAAGAAATTTCCCTTTCCTGAATGATGACATTTTCGCCGATGTAGTTCTGCTACGATAACGGGTAACTCTTTTGATAAATCGTAACGGCGAAAATCAAAAACCCTAGTTTCACGAGAGTCCACATACAACAACTTTTCATCAGGGTTCTCATCTGATTTTATTTGTCCGTTTTAAGGTTAAAACCACCGCCTTTTAGGCGGTTAGATTTATCTATGATTTCTTAGTTATAATAATCAAAAAATAAGAAAAGAGGGTTAACTTATGGATTATCGTTATGGAAGCCACGCGGTTTTTAA